>CANGUQ010000051.1 GCA_947456915.1 Betaproteobacteria bacterium | reverse complement strand
TGCAGCCCAAGCCCGGGCACCAGCACGCTCGGCTCCGCCAGCCAGCTGCCGTCGGGGTCCTCGCCCGCGCCGACGATCGGGCAGAGGCCGCTCGCGCGCAACTGCTCGTACAGCGCCTGCGCGCGCTGCGCGTTCTGCGCAGCCGGCAGGGGCCGGCCCAGAGGATTGCACGCCGTGATGAACGCCGCGCAGCGCACGCCCCGGGCGTCGTGCAGCGCCGCCAGTTGCGGCGAAGGCGTGTCGATGCTCAACGCGAATGCGGGGTTGGTGTCCACACAATAGCGCGCGCGGCGGTAGGCTGCGGTCGTGGTGGCGTCGATGCAGCCCGGCGGTGCACCGGCCAGCTCTGCGAGCAGCGCGCCGGCACCGATCACGCGCGCGCGCATCGCGCGGTCGCGGCGCAGTGCCGCATCCTCGGTGACCAGCCGCAGCGAGGGCGCTGCTGCGAGCAGGTCCCACAGCAACTGGTCGCCCCGCTCCGGTGCCCGAGGCGTTTGCGCTGCCGTCTCGTGTGCCGGCTCGATCGCGAGCGCGCGCTGTGCAAGTGCCTCGAGCAGCGCGTCGACGCCGGCCGCGCCGTGCCCGTGCCGAGCGAGCAGCGCCTCGCGCAGCAGCACCGCACGGTACTCGCGGGCGAGCGCGGCCGAGAGTGCGAACGGCAGTTCGCAGCCGATCATCGCGCGCACGATGGCGGCATACGGACCGGGGCCGTTGCGGGTTGGAAGCGCGCCGACCAGCACGTTGGTGTCGACGATCACCGGGTTGCGCATCATCGACAGCTCGCGACTGACGGTTGTGCTCGCGGACTATACTCAGCGCCCCGGAGGTCGACCGCACCGGCTGCGCGCCGGCCCTCGTCGCGAGTTCCGTTCGACTCTTCAACGCTTTCAACGCAGGGAGTGTGTTTCGCCATGAAGACGTTTCGTCGTGTGGTCACCGGCTTCAACAAGGAAGGCAAGAGCTGCATCCAGTGGGACAGCCAGATCGATCCGATCAATCTGCGTCCGGGCTTCGACAATATCCCGATGTGGGCCACGAAGAAGCTGCCCGCGGAGACGACCAGCGACGATCCGAACACCTGGGATCTGGGCACCAGTCTCGCCGGCGGCTCGGTGTTCCGCTTCGGCCGCTATGCGCCGGGCAACGTGCCGCGCTGGCACGCCACCGATTCGGTCGACTACGCGATCTGCCTCGCCGGAGAGATGATCATGGAAATGGACGAAGGCTCGGTGCATCTGAAGCCGGGCGACGTCGTGATCCAGCGCGGCACCAACCACAACTGGCGCAATCCCGGCACGGAAGACTGCATCATGGCATTCGTGCTGATCGCCACCGAGGGCGCGAAGACCACTGGCTGGGCCGAGCACAACAAGACCCCGGGTCACTGAGCGCGATGATTGCCGGCTGAAGATGACGGGAGGGCTTTCCGCGCACACCGTGGACAGCCTTTCCCCTTTCACCTTGTGACAACGCAGCGCTAGCCCGAGCGCCGGATTTGGTGTTGCAGGCGCCGTCGCACACTCGAATCGCGAACTGGTGCATCAATCCGGGGTGCATTGCAGCACTGCGCCGATTTGCGCAGGCGAGTATCATCCGCTTGATATCGTTACCTACAGGTTGATCACCATGTCGAGCGTTGCTGCAGTCATCAGGAACGAGATCGTCCGCCTCGCGCGCCGGCAGGTGCGTGCAGAGGTCGAACCGCTCAAGAAGCAACGCGTGCAACAGCGCCAGACGATCGCCAGTCTGCGCGAGGAGGTCGCATCGCTGCGGCGCGAGCTCTCCGCATTGAGGACGCTGGCAGCGAAGCAGGGCGCGGGGGCGGCAGCGGCTGCGGTCGAGACCGCTGCGGAAAAGCCTCGGCGTTTCAGCCCCACCCGGCTGCGCCAGATGCGCGAACGGCTCGGGCTGTCGCGGCGCGAGATCGGCCTGCTGATCGGCACGACCGAGCAGTCGCTGTACAACTGGGAATCGGGCTCTGCGCGCCCGCGCCCGCAGATGATCGCCGCGCTCGCGCAGGTGCGCGAAGGCGGCAAGCGTGCAGCGCTCAAGCGGCTCGCCGAACTGGACGAAGGGCAGCAGGAGAAGCCCGCCGCCGAGAGCAAGCCTCGCGCCGCGAAGTGAGCCCTGGCCGCGCGAGCGGGCGCAGCATGGCGCACGGCCGCGGGTTGCGCGGTCGACCCCTCGGCACGGCGACAGCGTACGGTCAGCCGTCGAGATCCCACCGCTCGCGCAATCGCGCCGCGCTCGCCTGTGCGATCACCAGCGTGAGCTTCATCGTTGCGCGCGTGGCGCCAACGAACAGACGTCGCATCGCACGCTCGTCGAGGGTGTCGAAGTCGATCTCGGTCAGCACCACGCACGGCGCCGACTGCCCCTTGAACCGGTGCACCGAGTCGAGCAGCACCTCGCCCTCGGTGAGCGTGGGGTTGCCGAACAGGTCGTAGCGCCCGGTCGGGGCACGCAAGCGGTACGGACCCAGCCGGTCGAGGGCAGCGAGTTTCGAGTGCTCGCGGCCCCGGTAGGACAGCACTGCCACGTGCGAGCGGCGAAACCCCAGCCCGATGCCGCGCGCGACTGCGGCGACCGTGCGCGCGACCAGTTCTTCGTCATTCGCATAGGTGAGCACGTCGACCTCGTAGCCCTCGACCGGGCTTCCTGCTTCGACCGGCTGCGGCAGCGGCAGCAGGCGATTCAGCAGCTCGAGGATGCGTCGCGGTGTCCGGTAGTTCACCTCCGATCGCAACCGCACCCACCCCGGCAGTGCCACTGGAGCGCGCCCGTAGAGATTCTGCAGCGGGTCCTCCAGCCACCACGCCGCGGCGCCAGGTGCAAGCATGCGCAGCAGGTTCTGCGCCCAGCGTTCCTGGAAGTCCTGCCCCTCGTCGACGATCAGCGTATCGACCTGCGCATCGGGCTGCGGCGTGTAGCGATCGAGCAGAGCCTCGAGCTGCGCGAACGCGTCCGGCCGCGAGAAGTCGGGCCGTTCGCCCAGCGCACGCGCCACGCGATCAGCGAGCTGGTGATATGTCGCCACCTCGCCGCCTGCAGGCGCGAGGCGCGCCACGTGATCGGCCAGCGGTCGGTTGTAGCAGACGAACAGCGTGCGCCGGCCGGCAGCGACCGCCTCGCGATACACGGCCAGAGCGAGCTGCGTCTTGCCCGAGCCCGCAGTACCGGTTACGCGCAGCCGGAACGGCTCGCACTCGATGCGCTGCGCCCAGTGCGCGAGTCCGCCCGAGAGATGCGTGTAGAGCGCCTGCGCTTCACCGAGCGTCGCGTTCACGTCCGGCACCAGCTGCAGCACGTCGGCGAGAAAGCGCTCGACCCGTGCCTTGAGCGCAGCGGCCGGGCGGGCGGCTCGCGCTGGATCGGCTTCGGGAAGCAGCGCGCGCACCGTGGGAATCAATCGGTCGCGGCTGCGCGCGTCGATGATGCGCGCAGGATCCACGCCTGCCGACCCCGGCTCGCGCACTTCGTAGTCGGGACAGTAGAGCAGGGCGTCGACCTGCACCGGTTCGCCGGGCAACGCGGCCGCGAGCCGGCTTGCCAGCGCATCCACCGACCGCGCGAGGTGCACGGCGACCCGCCGCTCGCGCTCGCCATGGCGCTTGACCAGACCCTGGGCGGTCTCGGCGAGAAAACCTGTCTTCTGCTCGATCAGCAGCAGCTGGCCCGCAGGCCCCACCACCGCGAAATCGATCTCGCCGAAGATCGGAAACGTGCGTCCGACCGCACTGCCGGCGGTACTTCCCTGCGCCCCGGAGACGACGTCCACGCGTGTCCAGTGCACGCCGTGGAACACCGAATACCCGTCGGGCAGCGCGGCCGCGAACTGTTCGAGCGTCTGGCGTTCACGCTGCGCAATGCCGGTAGCCGACAGTTCGCGCCATCCCTCGGGATGAATCCGAGCCACGGTCAGCGCCGCCGCAGCGCGATCGCGGCCGAAAAGGTCCACGGCCGGCAGATCAGCGCGACACCCACGCTCAGCCGCTCGCGCCGCGCGAGCGTGGTCTCGAGCTCGGCGGTTTCGTTGAACTCCGCGGCCAGCCGATCGAGCTTGCGCTGCAGTTGCGCGAGCGAGGCGCGCGACACCTCGCGCACCTCGAATCGCAGATGCAGATCGTCGCTGCCCAGACCGTCGAGCAGGAACTCCTTGAGCACCCTGGCCTCGTAGGCGCGGCGCACCGGGCCGCCGCGGCGCCACTGCAGATTGCGCGAGACCTTGAGCCGTACGCGGTTGCCCGGTGCGAGATCGATCAGGTCCAGGCGCGCAAGACGCGCGAGCCAGCGGGTGAGTTCGGCTTCGCCGAGATCGAACTGCGCGGTGATTTCAGCCGGCGTCCACCGGTTGAGCAGCAGGTGGAACACCGTGAACAGCCGTGTCTGCTCGGCGAGCGCCTGCTCCTGCGCAAGGGTGAGTTCGCGGGCGAGCGTGCGCTCGCGCTGCGCCAGCCGTGCGAGCTCGAACACGTCGATGCCCAGCAGAGCCACCACACGGTGCAGGCGTGCGAGGGTCATCGTACGCCCGGCAAGCATGCGCTTGATGCTCGGCTCGGACAGGCCCAGTTCACGGCCCAGCGCCTTGTAGGTGATGCCGCGCGAGCGCAGCAGCGGCTTGAGCGTGGCGAGCAGAGGATCGATCTCGGCCATCCGGGTTCCAGGGAGCGCACGTTCGCGCAGCAGCAGGGCGCTGCGCGAAACGGAAAGTATCACGTAGCGATCCTTCGCGCGACAAGATTGGCTGAGGACCCCTGCCGCGCCGATCATGCGGTCCTCCATTCAACCCGGGAGTTGCCACATGCCCAGACTGCAGATGCTGTCCGAGACCCCACCTGCCGCCCCGCGCCTCACCGCGTGCAGCAGCGCCACGGTGGCGCACACCGAGCCTGCGTTCGCGCACTGCCACCGCGTCAACGATCTGCACTCGGCGCTCAATCCCACGGCCGTGCTGCGCACGCTGCGCCCGCGCAACGCGTTCGACATTGCCGCGCACGTCGAGCGGGCGCGCCGGCTCGGCGTGCCGGTGGCGCTGTGCGGCGGGCGGCACGCGATGGGCGGGCAACAGTTCGCGAGCGGCGGCTGGCTGCTCGATCTCTCCGCGTGCAACCGGGTGCTCGAGTTCGACGCACAGCGCGGCCTGATCGAGGTCGAGGCGGGGATGCGCTGGCCACAGCTGCTCGCCGCGCTGGAGCGGCTGCAGCCCGCTGCGCAGCGCCCCGGCGGTACAGCGCCCTGGACGTTCCGCCAGAAGCAGACCGGCGCGGACGCGCTGTCGATCGGCGGTGCGCTGTCGGCCAACATTCACGGCCGCGGTCTGGACTTCGCACCCTTCGTCGACGATGTCGAGGCCTTCTCGCTGGTCACCGCCGACGGGCAGCTGCGCCGGGTGAGCCGGACGTGCGAGGCCGAGCTGTTCGCGCTGGCGATCGGTGGCTACGGGCTGTTCGGAGTGATCGCCTCGGTGACACTGCGTCTGGTGCGGCGCACGTGGCTGCGCCGCGAGGTGGAGATCGTCGATGTCGACGATCTGCTGCCGACGTTCGACACGCGCCGGCTCGACGGCTGCACGTATGGCGACTGGCAGTTCGCGATCGATCCTGGCGCGCCGACCTTCCTCACCCGCGGCGTGTTCTCCTGCTACCGACCGGTGCCCTCGCCGCACGCTGAGCAGAGCGCCGGCGACACGCCGCGACGCGAACTGAGCGAGGCCGACTGGCAGGCGCTGCTGCGCCTCGCCCACGTCGACAAGGCGGCAGCGTTCGAACGCTACGCGGGCTTCTATCTGTCGACCTCGGGGCAGCGCTACGCGTCGGATGCGCACCAGATGAGCCGCTACGTGGAGCACTACCACCGGTCGATCGACGCCGAGCTCGGCTGTCGCGGCTCGGAGATGATCACCGAGCTCTACGTGCCGCGCACACGGCTGGCAGACTTCATGCGGGCCTGCGCCTTCGAGCTGCGCGCGGCGCGCGCCGACGTGATCTACGGCACCGTGCGTCTGATCCGGCGCGACACGCAGACGTTTCTCGCCTGGGCACGCGAGGACTACGCCTGCGTGATCTTCAATCTTCACGTGGAGCACTCCCCCGCGGGCACGCAGGCTGCGGCGCAGATCTTCCGGCGGTTGATCGACCGGGCGATCGAGCGCGGCGGCAGCTACTACCTTACCTATCATCGCCACGCGCGTCGCGACCAGGTCGAGGCGTGCTATCCGCAGATGCGCGCCTTCCTGCAGCTCAAGCGACGCTGGGATCCGCAACTGCTGCTGCAGAGCGACTGGTACCGGCACCAGTGCCGGCTGCTGGAACACGATGACATGCCGGTGTCCTGAGCCGTTCGCGCTCGCCGCACCGAGCACGTTCGGGGTGCGCGGGCGTCACCCTCGCTCGCGCAGCCGCAGGCTGCACCACGGCTTGCGGCCGAAGGCGCGGAGCCGCAGCCGATGCGCCGGCCGGCGTTGGCGAAGTTCAGCGCGAGCGAGGTCGAGCAGCGGCGAAACGTGGCGAGCGCAGCCGGTGTCTGCGCCGCGCAGTGGCGCCGCGCTACTCGTAGGGCCTGAACTGAGCGTCGCGCCAGCGCAGCGCCTCGCCCAGACCCTTCTCCCGGCGCAACGCATCGAACATCCTGAACTCGGGCGCGACCGAGCCGTCCAGCTGCACGCAGGCCTCGAAACCGTAGTCGAGCGCGCTGCGCATCCCCATGATCTCGGAGGTGCGGTTGAGCGCGCGCTTGTTCCAGGTCAGGCACTCGATCGCCACCCGGCTCATGCGCTGGGCGATCTTCAGCGTCTGCGCGTGCAGTTCCTCCTTCGGATAGACGCGGGTGACCAGACCCACGCGCAGCGCCTCGGCTGCATCGATCGTGTCGCCGGTGTAGATCAGTTCGCGGCTTGCCGGCCCGAGGATCCACGGCATCACCATCGTGACGACGCCGGCGGCGAACCGGGTCTCCAGCACGCCGAACTTCGCGTCCTCCGAGCAGTAGCGGATATCGCACATCTGCGCGAACTCGAGCGCACCCGCGAGGCAGAACCCGTCGATCACCGCGATCACCGGCTTCGAGCACTCCCACGGTGCGTAGCAGAACTTCAGATCCTTGGCGAGTCGATCGCGCCACGCGGGCTCGCCGCGGCGCGGACCGCCGGACGCCGTCTCCTTGATGTCGTAGCCAGCGGAGAACGCCTTGCCACCGGCGCCGGTGAGCAGCAGCACCCGCACCTGCGGATCGGCGTCGGCCTGCGCGATCGCCGCCATCACCTCCGCGCACAGCTTGAGATTGAAGGCATTCATCCGGTCCGGACGGTTGAAGGTGATGCGCGCGACGCGATCGTCGACCTCGTACAGCAGCAGCTCGTATGCGCTCATGCGCGTTCTCCCGATGAGGATTGCGGTGCCGGTGCCGGTGCGTCCGGGTGCGGCTCGATCAGCAGATCGACGCCGAGCGCGCCTCGCCTGCCGACGATCAGCGGATTGATCTCGACGGTCGCCGCCACACCGTGCAGCAGCGCACCGAGTTGCGACAGCGCGACGATCGCCTGCGCCGCGGCCTCGCGATCGAAGGGGCCGCGACCGCGTACGCCGGCGAGCAGCCGGCCGGCGGCGGTTTCGTCGAGCATCGCATGCGCCGTCGCGAGCTCGACCGGGCCGCGCCGCACGCTGGTGCTGCCGATCAGCTCGACCAGCGTGCCGCCCGGGCCGGCGAGGACGAAGCTGCCCAGTTGCGGATCGTTGCGCACGGCGAGCATCAGCTCGATGCCCTGATCGGCCATCTGCTGCACGATGAGCTCGCGCGGCGCGCACGCCGGCAGCGCCGCGTCCAGGCGCTCGACGAGCGCGGCGTGGGCGCGTGTCACCGCCAGCGCATCGGGGAGCCCGACTTCGACCAGCCCCAGCTCGCTCTTGTGCGGCAGTGCCGGTGCGCAGCCCTTCATCACGACCGGATAGCCGAATGCGGCTGCGACCTCGCCCGCCTGCTGCGCCGAGGCCACGGCCTGCGCCTGCGCCATCGGCACACCCGCGTCGCGCAGCAGCGCGAAAGCGTCGACGTCGCCGCGACCGGCGCGCAAGCGTGCGTGCCACTCCAGTGCGCGCGCCGCATCGACCGGTGGACGCGCCGGCGCTGCAGGTCGCAGCCACTGCGCGATCACCGACAGCGCGGTGCGCATGCCAGACAGGTAGGCGATGCCGGCGGCATCGAGGACCTTCTTCACTTCGCGATTCGGCCCGGCGCCGGCGGTGGCATTGATGAATACGAGCGCCTTGTCGTGACTGCCCGCCACAGCCGCACAGGCCCTGGCCATCTCCAGCCCGTACACCCCGTCCGGCCCGCCTTCGGTGCTGGCGACGATCGACAACGCGATCGCCCCGATCGTTTCATCGGCGAGCAGCGCATCGAGCACGATGCGGAAGCGCTCGGCGGAGAATCCCAGCCCCCAGGCATCGAGCGGATTGGACGGCCGTGCGAACGGCGGGAAGGCGGGCATCAGCGCGGCGCGCGTGGCCGCGGCCAGCGGGGGCAGCGCGAGCCCGAGCGCGGGCGCATTGTCGGCGATCAGCGCCGCTTCACCGCCGGAGAGCGTCACCGCGACGAAGCTGCGCCCGGCCGCGGCACGCGGCCGGGCGTTGAACAGCAGGGCCGCCTCGATCAGCTCGTCCGGGTTGTGCACGCGCACCACACCGCAATCGCTGAGGAACGCGCTGTACAGGCGGTCCTCGCCGGCAAGCGAGCCGGTGTGCGCGGCCACCAGCGCGCGCCCGGCCTCCGACGCCCCGGACTTGAGCGCGACGATGCGTGTGCCGCGGCGCGCGGCTTCGCGCGCGGCCGCCTCGAACAGCGCCGGTTCGCGAATGGTCTCGAGAAACAGCAGAACGGTGCGGACGTTCTCGTCGCGCACCACGTGGTCGAGATAGTGTGCGGCGCCGAGCACCGCCTCGTTGCCGCAGGTGATCACGTAGGCGAGGCCGACGCGGCGTTCGTCCTGGCACAGCATCAGCGCCATCGTGCCGCTCTGCGAGATCACCGCCACCGAACCGGGGACGAGCTCGGAGGCGTAGCGCGGAGTCCACAGCGCGACCTTGCCGTGCACGTTGATCGCCCCGAGATTGTTCGGGCCGCACAGCGCGATGCCGTGGCGTGCCGCGATCTCGCGCAAGCCCGTCTGCAGCTGCACGCCCGCGGCATCGGCGTCGGCAAAGCCGCTCGCATTGATGCAGGCTGCGCGTATGCCGAGCTGTCCCGCCTCCTCGAGAACCGCCGGCCCCTGCGCCGCGGGCAGGCCGATGAACACCGCATCGACCGGTTGCGCGATCGCCGACAGCGAACTGTAGCAGCGCAGCCCCGCGACTTCCTCGTTGGTCGGGTGCACCGGATAGATCGGTCCGGTGTAGCCGAAGCGGCGCAGGTTGCGGATCACCCGCAGGCCGATCGAGTCCTCGCGCTGAGACGCGCCGACCACGGCGACCGCGCGCGGCGAGAACAGCGCGTCGAGCGAAGATGATGCGTGTGTGTCAGTCGGCACGGATGTTGTTCTCCCGCGCGATCCTGCCCCAGCGCGCGGTCTCGCGCCGGATGAAGTCGACGAACGCCGCGGGCGTGCTGCCGATCCTCTCGACGCCGGTGCGGGTGAAGTCTGCGCGCATCTCCGGTTCCTGCAGCGAGTCGATGATGAGACGGTGCAGGCGCGAGACGATCGGCTCGGGCAGGCGGGCGGGGCCGACCATGCCGAACCACGCGCCGCCGACCAGATCGGGCTCGCTGGAAGACACCGGCACATCGGGGCGGGGCGTCGCAAGCATCATCGAGAGGCTCCTTGCGCAGCGCCGGGGCAGCCGGCGAGTCTGCTCGTCATCCTGGCGACATGTTGCCACGGCTCGTGCCCCGGGCACAGTAGCTGCCCGGGAATCGCGGCCGAATCCGCTGCTGGCCGGATCGACGTCGCGGGCAGGATACCGGCGGCACGAGCTGCCCGACTGGCGCCCGGCCAGCCACGCCTCCAGTGGGCTGGAGCGAACACGCAGCAGGCGCGCTGTGCGCACGCGCGTGGCCCCCCTTGCCGCGCACCGCGCCGCGGCTTGCGGCGGCTGCGCCGGCCATGCTGCGGCAGACTGTCGTTGACGACGCTCAAATGTCGTCCGTGCCGAGCCGCGCGGCGGGGAGTTGCCACGGCGAAGTTCGGCAGTTTCCTGTTGCCCGCTGCAATGGATCCGGCGCAGGATCACCGGCTCGTCGGCAACACGCTGCGGGAGACCCGGCTGGGTGACGAACCGGGCATGGACATGCTGCGGCTCGCCGAACGCCACTGCGCCGGTATCTGTGCCTGTGTCGATCCGGCAGCCTTCACCGCGGCGCTGGCTACCGCCACCCGACGGATCACGATCGGCTTCGCGCGAGCGCAGATGTCGCTGCATCACCCGACACGTTCGGCCGGGCAGGTGGCGCTGCTGTTCACAGCGTTTCGCGCCGGTCCGAGCACCGCGTGGCAAGCAGCGCGAGCAGTTCACGCGCCACCGCTGCCGGCAACTCGCGCTGCGGGAAGTGCCCGACGCCGTCGAGCAGCACGCGGCGATACGGCCCTGAGAACAGCGCCTCCTTGCCGGCGGAGGTCGCCGGATCGTTGCAGGCGTCGGCCGCACCGTGCAGCTGCAGCGCCGGGACGACGATGCGTGGCGCCGGGCTGAGCCGGGCGTCGAGCTGTGCGTAGCGCGGGTCGCCTTCGGCAAGGCCCCAGCGGTGGCGATACGAGTGGATCACGACCTCGGCCCAGTCCGGGTTGTCGAACGAGGCGGCGGTGCGGGCGAAGTCGGCCTCCTCGAACCTCCAGCCCGGCGACCACGTCTGCCACAGGTGCCGGGTGAACGCCTCTCGCTGATCGCGTACCAGCGCGAGACCACGCGGCAGCGCCATCACCCACTGATACCAGTAGTTCTGCACCTGCCGCAGCGACAGCGCCTGCTGCGGATCGTTGGTGCCGTAGCCCACCGACAGCATCGCCAGATGAGTCACGCGACCGGTGTGCTGCAGTTCGGCGGCGGCGATCGCCGCCGCCCGCGCGCCCCAGTCGTGGCCGATCAGCGCCACCCGGTCGAGCCCGAGCGCGTCGACCAGATCGATCACGTCCTGCCCGAGTGCCGCCAGTTGCCCGCTGCGCGGCAGGCCGCGGTCGCGAAAGCGCGTAGGACCGTATCCGCGCAGGTAGGGCGCCAGCACGCGGTAGCCGGCGTCGGTGAGCGCAGGCGCGATCGCGGACCACGTGCGTGCATCGTCGGGCCAACCGTGCAGCAACAGCACCGCCGGTGCCACAGGCTCGCCCAGATCGAAGCAGCCGATGTCGAGCAGCGGCGTGGACAGGGTGCGCAGTCGGGAGGGATCCATCATGGGTGCTCCGGCAAAACGCGAAGGTAACGCACGCACGCCGGCACCGGCCAGCGCGCCCCGCGCCGCGACGGGCTGCACACGGCCGCTGGTCGGCGCACGCGACCGCTGTGCGCATCGCGCGCCGCTGTTGACGCACGGGCGACCCGGCCTAGACAATGCGGGCTCCGTGCACGAAGCCGGCAGGAACGGAGAGCAGGGATGGATGGGCAGGTGCAGGCGGACGCGCGCATGAGCGAGGTCCTGGTCACGCGCGACGTCGAGTATGCGTGCGGGATCGTCGGCTATTCGAGCAGGGAACCCCGGTCGCGGGCGCTGCGTCTGGACATCTATCATCCGCCGCCCGCGCAGCGCGAGTCCGGGCCGTGTCCCGCGCTGATCCTCGCCTTCGGTGGCGCGTTCCATCGCGGCTCGAAGGAAGACGACACCGTCGCCGAGCCAGGCCCGAAGAACACGCCGGTGGCGGAGTACTGCCGGCGTTTCGCTGCGCGCGGCTACGTCGGCTTCTCCATCGACTATCGACTGATCCCCGAAGACCCCGACCCGGGCACGACACCGGTTCTGGTACATCCGGATCGCGTGCCGCGCTCGCGCATGGACGTGGTGCGACAGCTGATGAAGCTGCCGCCGGCCACCAGCGAAATGATCGCCAACGGCATCGAGGCGGCCGCCGTGGATTTCACCGCCGCGATCGGCTGGGTGCGTGCGAACGCGCTGCGCTACTGCGTCGACCCGCAGCGCATCGCGGTCGGCGGCTTCTCCGCGGGAGGGCGCTCGGCAATGCACGCGGTGTTCGCGCGCCAGGCCGAAGTGGCGGCAGTGATCGGCCTGTCGGGCTATCTCGGCGTGGACGAGCTGCATCGCCACGTCACCGCCGCATCGCCCAAACCGCCAGTGCTCGCACTGTGGGGCGAACACGATCTCGACTACGTGCTGCAGCAGGCGCCGGCGCTGCTCGCGCACGCGCCGACCGTCGGCCTGCCGGTCACTGCATGGCGAATTCCCGGTGCCGGCCACTTCTACCCGGCCTCGGCTGCGCTGTGTGCGCCAGGCGCGCAGGCACAGCCCGGCGCACCCGCCACGGTCGAGCAGGCAGTCGAGCAGTTCCTCGCGGCGCACGTTCCCGCGCACACGGCATGACCGGCGGCGCGTACCGCCAGCGGGAAGGCGCCGCACGGAGCCTGCGTTGAGCGTGATCGCGGTGTTCAACCAGAAGGGCGGGGTGGGCAAGACCACCACGACGCTGAACGTGTCGGTGGCCGCCGCCCATCGCGGGCTGTCCCCGATTGCCATCGACCTCGACCCGCAGGCGCATCTGACCCTCGCCTTCGGGTTTCGCTCCTTCGCCAACAGCGACAGCGCCTACGCGTTCTTCTCCGAGAGCAAGCCACTCGCCTCGCTGCTGCGTCCGACCACGCAGCGGGTCCGCCTGCTGCCGGCCTCGCTCGATCTGTCCAAGGTCGACGCGCTGCACGCAGCCGACCCGGGCATCTCCGGCAAGATGCGCCAGGGCATCGCCCAGATGATCGAGGACACGCAGCACCGCGGACCGGTGCTCATCGACTGCTGCCCGATGCTGGGCGTGCTGACGCTGAACGCCCTGATCGCGGCCGACAGCGTGCTGATCCCGGTGTCGGCGGACTATCTGTCGCTGCAGGGCGTGCATCGGCTGGATTCCGCGCTCAACGTGCTGGAGCAGCGCCTGAACCGCAAGTTCAGGCGTCGCGTCGTGCTCACCCGATTCGACGCGCGCCGCCGCCTCGCTTCGAGCATCTACGACGACCTCGCGCGCCGCTACGGCCCGGCGCTGTGCACCACGCGCATCTTCGAGAACGTCGCGCTCGCCGAGAGCCCGATGTACGGGCGAGACGTGTTCAGCCAGGCGCCGGCGAGCCCGGGCGCGCGCGACTACCGCGCGCTCACCGAG
>CANGUQ010000050.1 GCA_947456915.1 Betaproteobacteria bacterium | reverse complement strand
GCGCTGCAGCCACGCGCTGAGCGTGCGCGAGACCTCCGGATACAGATCGACGTTGAAGTCGGCCTGCGGCAGCCGCCGGATGTCCTCCGGGCTCGCACCCAGCGGTGCGACCACGTTCACGTCGATGCCGAGTTCGCCGAGCAGGCGGGTGATCTCGACCACGTCGTCGCGGCAGCGAAAACCCAGGGCGGTCGGCCCGAGCAGGTTCGCACGCGGACGCGCATCGGGTGCGCGCGCCGCACGGGCGGTGCCCGGCGCGGGGATCCGATCGGCGAGCAGCGTGCGCGCGAGCTGGTAGAGCGTCTCTGCCGCGCCCCAGTGCTCCTTCTTCGAGTACGCCGGCAATTCCAGCGGCACCACCGGCACCGGCAGGCCCAGCGTCTGACCCAGATGCCCAGCCTGATCCTGCAGCAGTTCGGCCGTGCACGATTCGCCGACGAGCATCGCCTTGGGCTGGAAGCGCTCGTAGGCCTCCGCGACGGCGGTCTTCACCATCTCGGCCGTGCTGCCGCCGAGGTCGCGCGCCTGGAACGTGGTGTAGGTCACCGGCGGACGACGATCCTGGCGCTCGATCATCGTGAACAGCAGGTCGGCGTAGGTGTCGCCCTGCGGTGCGTGCAGCACGTAGTGCACGTCGCGCATCGAGCTCGCCACGCGCATCGCGCCGACGTGCGGCGGGCCCTCGTAGGTCCACAAAGTCAGTTGCATGCTCAGACCTTCAACCGGCTGCGCCGCTCGAGCGGGCGCGCGAACACCTCGGCCAGGTCAGCGGCCTGGTCGTAGCCCTGGATCGGCGTGAACACGAGTTCGATCGACCACTTGGTCGCGTAGCCCTCGGCCTCCAGCGGGTTGGCCAGACCCAGCCCGCAGACGGTCAGATCGGGTTGCGCGTCGCGCAGGCGGTCGAGCTGGCGTTCGAGGTGCTGGCCCTCCGACACCTGCACGCCTTCGGGCAGCAGGTCGAGTTCGGCGCCGATCATCTGCCGGTCGAGATACGGCGTGCCGACCTCGATCAGCTGCATCCCCAGCTCGCGCGCGAGGAAGCGGGCGATCGGCACCTCCAGCTGCGAGTCGGGCAGCAGGAACAGGCGCTTGCCCTCGAGGCGCGGCCGGTAGCGTGCGAGCGCGCGCTGCGCGCGCTCGGCCAGCGGCTGCACGACTTCGTCGAAGCGTTGCGCCGGCACGTCCCAGGCCTGCGCCGCGGCGCGTAGCCAGGCGCTGGTGCCCTCGGCACCGAGCGGATACGGCGCCTCGAGGACCTGCGCTCCGCGTGCGACCAGAGCGCGCATGGTCTCGCCGTTGAACGGCTGGGCGAGCAGAACGCGCGTGCCCGGTCCCACCGCGGGCAAGTCACCGGCGCGGCGCGCCGGGAAGAACGCGACCGGCCCGATGCCCAGCGCCTCGAACACGCGCCGGAACTGGTCCTCGATCACGTCGGCAAGACAGCCCACCACCAGCAGTTGCTGCGCATCGCTGTGGGGCAGTACCGGTACCATTGCCCGCAGCGCAGCGTCCTCGCCCTGCGTGAATGTCGTCTCGATGCCCGAGCCCGAGTAGTTCAGCACGCGAACGCGCGGCAGCAGCCGGGCGTTGAGCCGCTCGGCGGCCTTCGCCAGATCGAGCTTGATCACCTCCGAGGGGCAGGAGCCGACGAGGAACAGCGTACCGATGTCGGGGCGACGCGCGAGGAGTTCGACGCAGATGCGATCGAGTTCATCGTTCGCATCTGCGAGCCCGGCCAGGTCGCGATCGCTCAGGATCGCCGTGCCGAAGCGCGGCTCGGCGAAGATCATCACCCCGGCTGCCGACTGGATCAGGTGCGCGCAGGTGCGCGAGCCCACCACCAGAAAGAACGCGTCCTGCATCTTCCGGTGCAGCCAGACGATTCCGGTCAGGCCGCAGAAGACCTCGCGCTGCCCGCGTTCGCGCAGCGGGATGACCGCGCGGCGCGAGGCGGGCGCACATTCGCCGGCGCCGGGAGCGGGTGGCAAGGCGCTGAGGTCGGTCATTCGGTCACCGCGCGCGGCAGACTGCCGCCGAGGGTCGCGCCGGCGTGCGCTGCAGCCTGCAGCCGGGCCGCACGCAGCTTCCAGACGAACTGCGCCGCGTTGATCACGTAGGCCGCGTAGGCGGCGAGCGCGAGCGCCATCAGCTCGCGCGGGGTGGCCGCGCCGGCAGCAAGCGCAATCAGGTAGGCGGTGTGCAGCGCAAGCACGGCCATGCTGAACACGTCTTCCCAGAAGAACGGCCTGGCGAACAGGTAGACGCCGAACACGTCCTTCTCCCAGATGGAGCCGGTGACCATGATCGTGTAGAGCACGAAGGTCTTGACCACCACCGAGGCGACGGCCACGGCATAGCCCTCGCCCGTGGCGAGCCAGCGCAGCACGAGGACGAGACTCACCAGGAACACCAGGAACTGCAGCGGCGCGAGCACGCCCTGCACCAGCGTCCACGGCGAGGCGTCGCGGCGGCGGCGTTCCTCGGGCGTGTACAGGCCCGGACGCAGCGGCGCATCCGCCCGTCGCGACGCGGCGGCCGCGGTCGGCTGTGGCTGCGTCCCTGAACCCCTGCGCATCGGCTCGTCGTGCACCTGCTGCCCTCGCCCCTGCTTGTGCCTGTTCGGCGTCTGATCGCGACGTCGGGTCGCGACCTCTGTTCGCAGCGTCCGTCTGCGGCGTCTGCCCGCGGCGTCTGCCCGCGGCGCGCCATCCGCACGGAGCCAATCTAGCCCGGTCCGGTGCGAGTGTCAACTTAAGTTAACGTCTATTGATCTTGACAAAAATCCGGCCGTTGCGGTTTCATTTGTGTTCTGGCGCAGTCGGCGTATCGTGCTGACGGCGCAGTCCGTCCTCGTTTTGCCTGTGCGAGGCGCGACCGTGCCGGCGTTCGCCTGTTGCAGTCGTCAGCGGTCGCCGGCCGCGGCGACGAGCGGGCAGGGCCGGGATGCGCCACGAAGCCGAGCCGCTGTGCCTGCGCCGTTCTCCGGCCGTGGGTCATGCCTCCTTCCGTACCGCTTCATCGCATCAGCGTCCACATAACACTCGACCCGACCGAGATCCGCAGCCGGTTCGCTGCGGGCAGGATCTGGCCTGTTGCTTCGCCGAACACGCTCAGTCGGAGCGCGATTGCCCAAGGCGGGACCACACCGGAGCGCGGGCCATGCACCTGCGCCCGCGAAGTACGGAGGGAACGATGACAGGCTCCATGAGTGACTCGGATCGGGACGACGACCATGAGATGCACAACGATGGCGAACGCATGCCCGCGCACGCGCGTGGCTCCGTCATCGCGCAGAGTTCGTCCGCTCGTCACGGCCGCGGCCATGACGGCGATCCTCACATCGCCGGGCTGGTGCGCACGATCGAGGGCGAAATCATTCCACGCCTGATGCTCGCCCACGCGACTGCCGGGCGCGCAGCGCTGCCGCCGGACGACGCGGATGCGCCACGGATCGGCGCCGAGCACATCGAGGCGATGGTGAACGCTTCGATCGGCACCGACGCCGGAGCAGCCTTCGATTACGCCCGCACGCTGCTCGGCCAGGGCGTACGGCTCGAGACGGTGTACCTCGAGCTGCTCACGCCAGCGGCGCGCGAACTGGGCAGGCGCTGGGAAGAGGACGCCTGCACATTCACCGACGTGACGATCGCGCTGTGGAGGCTGCAGGAGGCGATGCACGAGCTGGGTCTCACCGTCGGCTCGCCGCTGCGCGGTGCCGAGCAGCCGCACCGCGTGCTGCTGCGCAAGACGCCGGGCGACCAGCACAGCTTCGGCATCAACATGGTCTCGGAAATGTTCCGGCGCGCCGGCTGGGACGTACGCGACGAGTCGAGCGAGGCCGGCACCGATCCGGTGAGCAACGTGCGCAACGACTGGTTCGACGTCGCCGGCCTGTCGCTCGCAGGTGAGCGGCATCTCGATACGCTGGCGACGACGATCCGCGCGATGCGCAAGGCGTCGCGCAACCGGGCGCTGGGCGTGATGGTCGGCGGCCCGGTCTTCATCGAACACCCTGACTGGGTCGCACGGGTGGGCGCCGACGCCACGGCTGCCGACGCCCGGATGGCCGTGCTGCAGGCGCACAACATGATCGGGCTGCTCGCCCGCGCCGGCTAGGCGCGCGCCGGGGAGTTCGCGGGAGACATTTCTTGGCAGTCGAGGCAGCACGGCAATTCCGGTCTCCCAAGCGCTCGCTCGGCGAACTCGACGCCGACTCGGCCGCCATGCTGATCGCCGTGGCGACCGACGTCGCGCTGGTGATCGACGCCGGCGGGGTGATCCGCGACGTGGCGGTCGGCAGCGATGAACTGGCCGTCGAGGGGTATGCCGAGTGGATCGGCAAGCCGTGGATCGACACGGTCACCGTCGAGAGCCGGCGCAAGATCGAGGATCTGCTGAAGGACGCCTCGGGCAAGCAGTCGGCCCGGTGGCGGCAGGTCAATCACCCGTCGAGCCGGGGCGACGACGTGCCGATGCTGTACTCGGCAGTGCAGGTCGGCAGCAAGGGCCGCGTCGTGGCAGTGGGACGGAACCTGCGTGCGATCTCTGCACTGCAGCAGAAGCTGCTCGACGTGCAGCAGTCGATGGAGCGCGACTACCTGCGGCTGCGTCACGCCGAGACGCGCTACCGGCTGCTGTTCCAGATCGCCTCCGAGGCCGTGCTGATCGTCGATGCCACGACGCAGCGGGTCGTGGAGGCGAATCCGGCGGCGGCGCAACTGCTCGGGGAGACGGCGCGCCGGCTGGTCGGGCGCGCGTTCCCGGAGGGGTTCGACGCGCCGAGTACGCAGTCGCTGCAGACGCTGCTCGCGGCGGTGCGCTCGGCCGGCAGCGCCGATGATGCGCGGGTGCGGCTGATCGAGGGCCGGCGCGAGTTCATGGTGAACGCGTCGATGTTCCGGCAGGACAACACGTCGCTGTTTCTCGTGCGCCTCACCCCGCTCACCGGCGATGCCGCGGTCGCACTGCCGCAGCCGCGGCTGCAGAATCGCCTCGTGGAGATCATCGAGGCATTGCCCGACGGCTTCGTCGTCACCGATCCCGAGGGTCAGATCATCACTGCCAATCGCGCGTTCCTCGATCTGGTGCAGCTGACCACCGAGGAGCAGGCCCGCGGGCAGTCGATCGAGCGCTGGCTGGGTCGGCCCGGGGTCGATCTGAACGTGCTGCTCGCCAACCTGCGCCAGCACGGCACGGTACGCATGTTCGCCACCTCGCTGCGCGGAGAGTACGGCGCGACCGCCGACATCGAGATCTCTGCGGTGTCCGCGCCGGCCTGCGAACCGCCGTGTCTGGGCTTCACGCTGCGCAACACCGCGCGCCGCCCGCTCGCCGAGGCACGCAGCGCGCACGCGCTGCCGCGATCGGTCGAACAGCTGACCGAACTGGTCGGGCGCGTGTCGCTGAAGGAACTGGTGCGCGAGACCACCGACGTGATCGAACGCCTGTGCATCGAGGCTGCGCTGGAGCTCACCGGCGACAATCGCGCCTCGGCGGCCGAGATGCTCGGCCTGTCGCGGCAGAGCCTGTACGTGAAACTGCGCCGCTACGGACTGGGCGATCTCGCACCCGAGGCCTGAGCGCCAGCCGGTGCCTCACGCCCGTTTCCGGACCGATGGGCGTAGTGCCAAACTGACGATCTTGATGTAACAATTGATTGACAGTCTGGCATCGCGCTAGTAGCGTGGCGTCATGCTACGCGTCACTGTCAAGTCCGAGAGCGCAGCGGCGGCGGGCACCTCGCCCACGCCGGCGCTGCTGCCCGCCCCGGGTGCAGTGCTCGAGCTGCTCAAGCCGATCACCTGGTTCCCGCCGATGTGGGCGTTCGGCTGCGGCGTGGTGTCGGCGGGTGTACCGCTGTCCGGGCACACGCTGACGATCGTGCTCGGTCTGCTGCTCGCAGGCCCGCTGGTGTGCGCGAGCAGCCAGGCGGTCAACGACTGGTTCGACCGCGACGTCGATGCGATCAACGAGCCGCACCGGCCGATCCCGTCCGGACGCATCCCGGGCCAGTGGGGGCTGTACATCGCGATCGTGTGGACCGCGTTGTCGCTCGCCCTTGCCGCATCGCTCGGCCCCGTGGTGTTCGCCGCCGGCGTGGTGGGGCTCGCGCTCGCCTGGGCGTACAGCGCGCCTCCGCTGCGCCTGAAGCGCAACGGCTGGTGGGGCAACGCGGCCTGCGGTCTGTGCTACGAGGGGCTTGCCTGGGTCACCGGTGCGGCGGTGGTGCTCGCCGGCAGCATGCCCGACGCGCGCGTGTTCGCTCTGGCTGCACTGTACAGCTTCGGCGCACACGGCATCATGACGCTGAACGACTTCAAGGCGATCGACGGCGACCGGCGCATGGGCGTGGCCTCGCTGCCGGTACAGCTGGGCGAGCGCGGCGCCGCGCGTGCGGCCTGCACGATGATGGCGTTGCCGCAGTTCGTCGTGATCGCGCTGCTGCTCGCCTGGCAGCAGCCGTGGCACGCGGTGGCAGTGGGCGCACTGCTCGCCGTGCAGCTCGCGATGATGACGCGCTTCTGGCGCGCACCGACCGCGGCCAACGCCTTGTGGTTCAGCGCGTTCGGCGTCAACTTCTTCGTGATCGGCATGCTGATCTCGGCGTTCGCGCTGCGCGCGGCGTCGTCCCCTGCGACCACGGCCACGCTGCCGCTGGGCGTCGGCTGAACCCGCACCGCGGAGATTCGCGATGAGCCCTTCCTCTCCCTCGCTCGGCTGGCTCGGCATCGTCCGTCTGGGTCTGGTGCAGACCGCACTGGGCGCGATCGTCGTGCTGACCACCTCGACCATCAACCGCGTGATGGCGGTCGAACTGGCGCTGCCGGCGATGCTGCCGGGCGCGCTGGTGGCGATGCATCACGCCGTGCAGCTGCTGCGTCCGCGGCTGGGCCATGGCTCGGATGTGGGCGGCCGGCGCACGCCGTGGATCATCGGCGGCATGGCGGTGCTCGCCCTCGGCGGCGTGGGCGCCGCGCTCGCCACCGCGTGGATGACCACGGCCTTTCTGCCGGGGCTGCTGCTGGCGATCGCGTCCTTCTTCGCCATCGGCGTGGGCGTCGGGGCCGCCGGCACGGCGCTGCTGACGCTGCTCGCCAAGCAGGTGATGCCGCAGCGGCGCGGGGCGGCAGCGACCATCGTGTGGATGATGATGATCGTGGGCTTCATCGTCACCGCCGCAACCGCCGGACACTTCCTCGATCCGTTCACACCGCTGCGGCTGGTGCTGGTCACCGGCACGGTATCGGTGATCGCCTTCGTCGTCACGGTGCTGGCGGTGCACGGGGTGGAGCGCGTGCGCCCGCTTGATGACGGGCAGTCGCCGGCACGCGCCGAGGCGGCGTCGTTTCGCGTGGCACTCGCCGAAGTGTGGGCTGACACGAAGGCGCGCCGCTTCACCGTGTTCGTGTTCATCTCGATGCTCGCCTACAGCGCGCAGGATCTGATCCTCGAACCGTTCGCCGGCAATCTGTTCGGTTACACACCTGGCGAATCGACCAAGCTCGCCGGCGTGCAGAACGGCGGCGTGCTGCTCGGGATGCTGCTCGTCGCGCTCGCCGCAGGACGCGGCATCCGCGGTCGCCACTTCGGCTCGCTCGCGGCGTGGACGGTCGGCGGCTGCATCGCCTCGGCGATCGCGCTGCTCGGACTGGTGCTGGCGGGCGTGATCGGCACGGACTGGCCGCTGCGCGCGAACGTGTTTGCGCTGGGCATGGCCAACGGTGCGTTCGCCGTGGCGGCGATCGGCTCGATGATGGCGCTCGCCGGCGACGGTCCGGTCGCGCGCGAGGGCATCCGCATGGGGCTGTGGGGCGCAGCACAGGCGATTGCCTTCGCTGCAGGCGGCTTCACCGGAGCGCTGCTCAGCGACGTGCTGCGCAGCGTGTCCGGATCCATGGCCGCCGGCTACACCAGCGTGTTCGCGCTGGAGGCAGTGATGTTCATCTGCGCAGCGGCGCTCGCCGCGCGCATCGGCAACGTGAGGATCGCGTTGCGCACGACTGCGGGCGATGCGACCGAAGCCGGGCACACGGCTGCCGCACCGCGTGCAGCCGCGCTCGCCGCGGGACGCTGACCCGCCAGACACGCCAACGAGCAGAGCAGATCGAGGAGAACCGAGCCATGACCGTCCAGACATCGCAGACCCAGCGCGCCGAGGCGCTCGAACAGTTCGACGTCGTGGTGGTCGGCGGCGGGCCCTCGGGGGCGACCGCAGCGACCGATCTGGCGCGCGCCGGGCGTTCGGTGCTGCTGATCGATCGCGACGGCCGGATCAAGCCCTGCGGCGGCGCGATTCCGCCGGCGCTGATCCGCGAGTTCGAGATTCCCGATGCGCTGCTCGTCGCGCACGTCACCTCGGCGCGCATGGTGTCGCCGAGCAGCCAGGAAGTCGACATGCCGATCGACAACGGCTACGTCGGCATGGTCGATCGCGAGGTCTTCGACGAATGGCTGCGCGAGCGCGCCCGCGCCTGCGGTGCCCGCCGCGTCACTGGCACGTTCGAGAAGCTCGAGCGCGACGTCGACGGCGCTGCCATCGTCGTCTGGCGCGAGAAATGCGGCGCGGTGCACGGCGGCGCCGACGCTGGCGGCGACGGCAGATCTGGCACGCTGCGCCGGGTTCGCGCGCGCGCGGTGATCGGCGCCGACGGAGCACAGTCGGTCGTCGCGCGCACCGCCCTGCCTGACGTCGCCCCGGCACCCTACGTCTACGCGTACCACGAGATCGTCGCATCACCTGCCGGCGAGGAGCGCGCGCGTGCGCCGAAGTTCGATCCGGCGCGCTGCGACGTGTACTACCAGGGCCGGCTCTCGCCCGACTTCTACGGCTGGGTGTTTCCGCATGGCGCCACCACCAGCGTGGGCACCGGCACCGCGCAACGCGGGTTCTCGTTACGCCACGCCACCAGCGCCCTGCGCGAGTCCGCGGGCCTCGCCGGTGCACGCACGATCCGCCGGGAAGGTGCGCCGATTCCGATGCGCCCGATGAAGCGCTGGGACAACGGCCGCGACGTCCTGCTCGCCGGGGATGCCGCAGGTGTGGTCGCCCCCGCATCCGGCGAAGGCATCTATTACGCGATGGTCGGCGGACGCTTCGCCGGCGAAGCGGTACAGGCGTATCTGGCGACGGGGCGCTCGGTGGAACTGGCCAGCGCGCGCAAGCGCTTCATGCGCGCGCACGGCAAGGTGTTCTGGGTGCTCGGCATCATGCAGAAGTTCTGGTACAGCTCCGACAGGCGACGCGAGCGCTTCGTCTCGATCTGCCGCGACAAGGACGTGCAGAAGCTCACGTGGGAGTCCTACATGAACAAGAAGCTCACGCGCAAGAAGCCGATGGCCCACGTGCGCATCTTCTTCAAGGATCTTGCGCACCTGCTCGGCCTGGTGAAGGCGCGGCCCGATGCGGTGGACGGGGCGGGACGGTAGGCAAAGCCGGGCACGGCGCGGCTGCGATGCACGGGGCCGCCGCGTTCCGCAGGCCTGCAGCCGGCCACTGCGGCAGCGCATCGCTGGCTGTACGCAGGCGCAGCCAGGCGGTCCTGATTCAGGACTGGCGGCAGGTGGCTGGCCAACCTCGTTCCAGGGACTGTCCTACCAGTACGCCACCACCATCTTCACCCCCAGCGCGATCAGCAACAGCGCGAAGACGCGCTTGAGCGTGGGCACCGGCAGGCGGTGCATGCAGCGCGCGCCCAGCGGCGCAAACAGCATGCTCGTGACGACCAGCGCGGCGAGCGCGGGCAACAGCACGAAGCCCAGCGTGTAGGGCGGCAGTGCCTCCTGCACGCGCAGGCCGGCGAGCAGGTAGCCGATGGTGCCGACGACGGCGAGCGGCCAGCCCAGCGCGGCACCGGTGCCGATCGCGCTGCGCATCGGCACGCCGCACCAGACCATGAACGGCACGGTGAGAAACGCGCCGCCGGCGGACATCAGGCCGCAGATCGCGCCGATGCCGGCCATCACCAGTGTCGAAATCCACGGGCGCGGCAGGCCGCGCGCCGGACCGGTCGGCGCGCGGCGCAGCATCTGCACGGCGCCCAGTCCGGCAGCGAGCGCGTAGCACATCGCCAGCGCGCGTTCGCTGATCCAGCCGGTGGCGAGCGACGCGGTGAGCGCACCGGCGAGCATGCCCGGTGCGAAGCGACGCACCAGCGACCAGTCGATCGAGCCCAGCCCGTGGTGCGCGCGCACGCTCACGAACGAGGTGAACATCATCGACGCCATGCCGGTGCCCAGCGCGAGATGCACGCCGTAGTCGGGTGCGAGCGCCTGCGCGGCGAACAGTGCGGCCAGGATCGGCACCAGCGTCATCCCGCCGCCGATGCCGAGCAGACCGGCGAGAAAGCCGACCGCGGCACCGGCGCCCAGATAGGCAGCGATCCAGATCAACCCGCCTCCTGCGCCGGCCGGTCGGCGGCAGCGCGCTGGAGCCGATCGGCAATCGCACCCCAGGCCGCGTCGAGCGGCGGTCGCTCGACGACGATCACGTCGGTGCCGGGCTGGTCGAGCGCACGCAGCATCGCGTAAAGATCGTGCGCATACCCTGCGGCGTCCTGCGGCGCACGCTGCCAGCGCAGCCGCGGCTCCAGCGGCTCACCCGCCGTGCGCGCGAGCACGGCGACCGTCTTGCCGTCGCCAGCGAGAAACCCTGCGATCTCGGCGACGAGATCAGCCTCGACCAGCATCACCTGCGCGCGCGGCGCATAGTGGGAGGCGAGCGTGCCGGAGGCACGAGGTGCATCGGCATCGGGCGCGCGCGGGCGCTCGCCCAGCGCGTCGGCGAGTGCCGCGAGCGCGATCGCGCCCGGGCGCAGCAGCACCGGCGGCCCGCGCGACAGATCGACGATCGTCGATTCGATGCCGACCTCGCAGGCCCCGCCGTCGAGCACGATCGGCACCTGCGCGCCGAACTCCGCGAGCACGTGTGCGGCGTGCGTCGCACTGAGCCGTCCGAACCGGTTCGCCGAGGGCGCGGCGATCGCGCCGCTGCCCAGTCGTGCGAACTCGGCAAGCAGCGCGCGCGCGACGGGATGCGACGGCACACGCAGTCCGACGCTGTCCTGGCCGCCGGTGACCGCCGCGTGCACCGACCCGGCCTTGCGCACGATGAGCGTCAGCGGCCCCGGCCAGAAGCGATCGGCGAGGCGCTGCGCCGCCGGTGGCCAGTGCGCGGACCACTGCTGCGCCTGCACCGCCGAGCCCAGATGCACGATCAGCGGATGGGTCGCCGGCCGCCCCTTCAGCGCGAATACACGGGCCACCGCCGCGGGATCGGCGGCGTCCGCGCCCAGGCCATAGACGGTTTCGGTGGGAAAGGCCACCACCTCGCCGGCGGCCAGCGCACGCGCTGCCCGCTCGATGTTCGCCGCGGAGGGCGCGAGAACCTCGCTCACCCGACGAGCCGGTCCAGCGCTTCGCGATACTTGGCTGCAGTCCTGGCGAGGACGTCGGGCGGCAGCCTCGGCGCGGGTGGGCGCTTGTCCCAGTGCACGCTCTCCAGCCAGTCGCGTACGAACTGCTTGTCGAATGCGGGCGGGCTGATGCCGGTGCGGTATTCGTCGACCGGCCAGAAACGCGAGGAGTCCGGCGTCAGCGCCTCGTCGATCAGCCACAGCGCCCCGTCGGCATCGGTGCCGAACTCGAACTTGGTGTCGGCGATGATGATGCCGCGCGCGCGCGCGTGCGCGGCCGCCTCGGCGTACAGCGCAAGCGACACGTCGCGCACGCGGGCGGCCATTGCCGCGCCGATCGTGCGCTCGGCCTCGGCGAAGGTGATGTTCTCGTCGTGCTGGCCCTTCGGCGCCTTGCTCGCTGGCGTGAAGATCGGCTGCGGCAGCTGCTGCGCCTGCACGAGCCCCGGCGGCAGCTGCACGCCGCAGATCGCGCCAGCAGCCTGATAGTCCTTCCAGCCCGAGCCCGCGACATAACCGCGTACCACCGCCTCGATCAGCAGCGGCGTCAGCCGGCGCACGACCATCGCGCGCCCGGCGACCTGATCGCGCTCGCCCGGCGCGACTACCATCAGCGGATCGTCGGCGAGCAGGTGATTGGGAATCAGCCCGGCCAGCTTGCGAAACCAGAACGTCGACATCGCGGTGAGCACCTCGCCCTTGCCCGGAATCGGGTCGGGAAGGATCACGTCGAATGCCGACAGACGATCCGTCTGGACGACCAGCAGGCGCGCGTCGTCGATCGCGTACAGATCACGCACCTTGCCCCGGTGGAGGAAAGGCAGGCTCTTCAGCGAGGATTCAAACAGGGGAACGGACATGATCCAGGAGCGCCATCAGGTCGGTGGAGTCCGGCGCGGCTGCCGCCGGTAGCGGGGCTGGCACCGGCGACGACGAGAGTCGCCGCCGGCACGAGCAGGTGCGCGGCCGCGCGCGGCACGCGCCGCGCCGGCTGCCGGCAAGACTGCCGCCTCACCGCAGCGCCTCGCGCGGGATCGATTGCGCGGGCAGGGCGAGCGGCGCGAGCCGTGCGCGAATCGCCAGCGCATCCTCGAGCGCCTTCTCGACGCTGTCTGCAAGCACCGTGTAGTGCCCCATCTTGCGGCCTGCGCGCGCGTCGCGCTTGCCGTACAGGTGCAGCTTCGCGCAGGGGTGGCGCAGCACGCACGACCAGTCCGGCTCGGCTCCTGCGTGCAGCCATGCCTCGCCGAGGATGTTCACCATCACCGCCGGGGCGTGCAGTTGCGTTGCGCCGAGCGGCAATCCGGCGAGCACTCGAACCTGCTGCTCGAACTGCGAAGTGACGCAGGCGTCGATCGTGTAGTGGCCGCTGTTGTGCGGACGCGGAGCGATCTCGTTCACCAGCAGGCCGAGGTCCTCGCTCACGAAGAATTCCACGCACAGTACGCCGCGATAGTCGAGCCGCTGCGCGATCGCCAGCGCAATCTCTCGCGCACGTGCGGCGAGCGCGTCCGGAACCCGGGCGGGCACGATCGACACGTCGAGAATGCCGTGCTGGTGATGATTTTCCGCGACTGGAAAGGTGCGAACCTCGTCGTCGAAGCCACGTGCGACCACGACCGACAGTTCGCGCGCGAGCGGCATCCAGCGCTCGAGCACGCAGGCCTGCGTGCCCAGCGAAGACCACGCGCTGCGCGCCTGCGCGAGCGAGCGCACGCGCGCCTGACCCTTGCCGTCGTAGCCGAAGCGGCTCACCTTCAGGATGCCCGGCAGCAGCGCGTCCGCCGCCTGGACATCGAGATCGTCGGCGTCGTGCACGACGAGAAACGGTGCGACCGGAAAACCGTTCTCGCGCAGAAAGGTCTTCTCCGCGATGCGATCCTGCGCGACCGCGACGCTGTCGGCCGCTGGGCTCACCACGCAGTGCTGGGCGAGGAAGCGCAGACTCTGCGCCGGGACGTTCTCGAATTCGGTGGTGGCGCCGGCGCAGGTCGCGGCGAGTTCGCGCAGACGCGCGTCATCGAGATAGTCGCCCTGCAGATGACGATCGGCGACCGTGCCCGCAGGACTGTCGGCGCCCGGGTCGAGTACGGTCACGCGATAGCCCATGCTCTGCGCAGCCATCGCGAACATGCGCCCGAGCTGGCCGCCGCCGAG
>CANGUQ010000049.1 GCA_947456915.1 Betaproteobacteria bacterium | reverse complement strand
TACTTTCAGGCGAACGGCGGCACGCTCGTCAACGCACGCGTCGAGGACCTCGAGCTCGCGACCGACGGCGTGCGCGCGCTGCTCACCAGCGTGGGGCGCATGCCGGTGGATCGCGTCGTGCTGTGTGCCGGCGTCTGGTCGGGCAGCCTTGCCGCGCGCATCGGCGTGCGTGTGCCGGTGGCCTCCGAGCGGGGCTATCACATCCACATCCCGGCGCCCGGCATCGCGCTCGACAGCCCGGTCACCGACGGCGAGCGACGATTCGTCGCCACGCCGATGGAAGGCGGACTGCGCATCGCCGGCACGTCCGAGTTCTGTCGCGTCGGCGATGCGCCGAACTGGAGCCGTGCCGAGGCGCTGGCCGAGCTGGCGCGCTCGCTGCTGCCAGGGGTCGACACCAGGCAGTTCGCGCGCTGGAGCGGGCCGCGCCCCTCTACCCCCGACGGACTGCCGGTGATCGGGCCTGCGCCTGGTCAGCGCAACGTGCTGCTCGCCTACGGCCACGGACACTGGGGACTGATGGCTGCCCCGGCCACCGGTCAGGTGATCACCGATCTCGTCGCTGGCCGGTCGCCGCGACTGGACATCGCGCCATTCCGACCCGATCGCTTCGGCTGATCGGCGCCGGCTGGCAACCCGGCTCGCCGTATACCCGGCAGATACCGAGCACAAGGAGGAGGCTGCATGACCGACGCGATCGAGAAGGCAAGAGCACTGCTCAAGGACGCCATCGTGATCGACGGGCTTGGGGGCGCGGTGGTGCACCCCACGCCGTACATGGCCGAGGGGACCTACGAGGAATCGCTGGTCAGCTACGGCTGGACCGCGATGAACGCGACCCTGGTGTCGGAGCCGACCTACAGCGCGACGTGGGACGAGGTGCTGAAGGCGATCCACGAGAACTACCTGTACTTCGACATGAGTCCGAAGGCGCGGCTCGTCGAGAAGGCCTCCGACATCGTCGAGGCGAAGAAGAACGGGCAGCTCGGGGTGATCTTCGGCCTGCAGAGCCCGAGCTGCATCGACCAGGACCGTACACGCCTGAACATCCTGCACAAGCTCGGGCTGCGCGTGCTTCAGCTCACCTACATGGAACGCAACTTCCTCGGCGACGGCTGCCTCGAGCCCGAGAACCGGGGCCTCACCCACTTCGGTATCCAGGTGATCCGCGAGTGCAACCGCATCGGCATCCTCGTCGACTGCTCGCACGTGGGCATCCGCACCACCCTCGATGCAGCAGAACACTCGAGCAAGCCCATCGTGATCTCGCACGCGTCGGTGCGCGCGATCGCCGACAATCCGCGCGGGGTCACCGACGAGATGATGAAGGCGGTAGCGGGCACCGGCGGCGTGATCGGGTTCATTCCGCTCGGGCCGCTGATCCGGCTGGACCGTCCGGCCACGCTCGACGACTACCTCGATCACTTCGACTACGCGCTGAATCTGGTCGGCCCTGATCACGTGAGCCTCGCCACCGACATGTTCGACGGAAAGACGCGGGCCAACTGGGCCACACCGTGGTACTACCCGGAGATCACCCGCGGCGTGCAGTACGGCACCCGGCGCGTGGCTGGCTACACGAAGAAAGCGGACCTCGTGAATCTCGTTGCCGCGTTCGTCGAGCGCGGCTATGGCGACGAGGTGATCACGAAGATCCTCGGCGCGAACTTCCTGCGCGTGGTGCAGACGGTCTGGCGGCCGTGAGCGGCGCAGCCGCGCGTACCGAACGCGCTGCGCTCGCCGGTCTCGCGGCGGCCTGGGTCGCGCTGGTGCCTGCTCATGCCCCAGCCCAGGCGTGGCCGGTCAAGCCGGTGCGGCTGGTGATCCCGTTCGCCCCGGGCGGCGGCGCCGACATCGTCGGCCGGATGCTCGCGGCACGTCTCGGCGAGGCAACTGGCCAGTCGGTGCTCGCGGACAACCGGGCCGGTGCCGGCGGCAACGTGGGGGCGGAACTGGTCGCCCGCTCGCCAGCGGACGGCCACACGGTGCTGCTGACCACGAACTCGATCGCGGTCAACGCCTCGCTCTACCCGAAGCTCGGCTACAGCCTCGCCCGCGACCTCGCGCCGGTGTCACTGATCGCCAACATTCCGCTGGTACTGGTCGTACACCCCTCCGTGCCCGCGAAGACGGTGAGGGACCTGGTCACGCTCGCCCGCGGACGCAAGGGCGGGCTCAACTACGGGTCGAACGGCAGCGGTACCACCAGCCATCTCTCCGGCGTGCTGTTCGCTCTCGAGAGCGGAGCGAGCATGACCCACGTGCCCTACAAGGGCGGCGGCGCGGTGATGACTGCGCTGCTCGCGGGCGAGGTCGACTTCGGCTTCAATGCACTGATCACGGTGCAGCAGTACCTGCGCTCGGGTCGGCTGCGCGCGCTCGCCGTGACCACGCCCGAACCCGCGCCGGCTGCACCCGGGCTGCCCACGGTCGCCTCGACCTATCCCGGCTTCGCCACCGAACTGTGGCACGGCGTATTCCTGCCCGCCGGGGTCCCCGACGCGGTGCTCGGGCGGGTGCACGAGGAAGTGCTGAAGGCGCTGCGCTCGGCCGAGATGCGCAGCGCGCTCGAACGCGACGGCGCGACGCCGGTCGGTACCACGCCGGCGGAGTTCACCGCCATCCTCGCGCGCGAGGTCGCCAAGTACGCCCGGCTGGTGAAGGCGTCCGGGGCCCAGCCGGAGTGATCGGCAGCGACTGCGGCATGCGCAGCGCAGGCACGATCACATCGACGGCCGTCATGCCTTGCCCGACGGGTCGAGCAGTGCCTGCAGCCACGCGCTGAACCCGAACAGCGCCGCGTCCTCGTTCAGAAAGCCCATCGTCTGCAGGCCGAGCGGTAATCCGTCCACGTGCATCACCGGCAGACTGAGCGCCGGTGTACCGAGCAGCGATGCCGGCGTGTTGAAGATCGTGTCGCCGGTGGATTCGATGCCCATCGGCGCGATACCTGGAGCCGCCAGCGTCACCGCCAGATCGAACGTGCCTGCCAGTGCGGCGTAGGTCGCGCGTGCGCGGTCCCGGTCGGCGAGCAACCGGCGATAGTCTTCCAGCGTGAGCGTCTCCGCCTTCGCCAGACGCTCGAGCATGAAGCGGCTCAGCTTCGACGGATCCTTCGCACGGTAGGTATTGAGCGGCCAGCGGGTTTCGTAGCCGACGATGGCGACCGAGGCGGCCTGTGCATCGCCGATCGCCTGCTCGACTGCCTCGATGCGCGGATCATCGGCGCGGCGCACGACCACGACACCCGCCGCAGCGATGCGATCGACACTCGCCTCGAAGGCAGCGAGCGCGGCCCGATCGGCGATCTTCCAGCCTGCGGTCTCGAGCACGGCGATGCGCCGCGGCCGAGCAGCGGCCGGCGGCAGCGCGGGACCGTACAGACCGGGATAACCGGGATCGCCGCCGGCCCGATCGGCGACCTCGCGGGTGAAGATCCACGCGTCCTCGAGGGTGGCGGCGAGCGGACCGTGCACGCACTGGCTCATGTCGTCGTTGGCACCACCGCGATTGATCGCCCCCAGACTCGGCTTGAAGGCGATCACACCGCAATAGCTGCCCGGACGGATCAGCGATCCGACCACCTGTGCGCCCAGCCCGACCGGCACCATGCCGGCTGCCACCGCCGCCGCCGAGCCGCTGCTGGAGCCCCCGGGCGTGCGGTTCGGGTCCCACGGGTTGCGCGTGCCGCGGGCGACTGCCGCGGCGAACTCGGTGGCCACCGTCTTGCCGAGGATCACCGCACCGGCCTGGCGCAGCGCAATCACGCTCGCGCCATCGCGCCCCGAGCGGTGGCCCTCGTACACCGGCGACCCGCACTGCGTCGGCATGTCGATGGTTTCCACCAGATCCTTGATTCCCACCGGCATGCCGTCAAGGCGCGACAGCGGCTGACCGGCCTGCCACCGCAGCGAGGACGCGTCGGCCGCCCTGCGCGCCGCTTCGATCTCGAGATGAACGAACGCGCCCACCACCGGCTCGAACGCCGCGATCGCCTCGAGGCAGCGTTCGAGGTAGGCGCGCGGCGTGTCGCGGCCCTCACGAAACGCCGGCAGCGCGGTGTGGAACGGGCGGGCAATGGGCGTCGGCAGCCTGGGCAGCATCACGGTCTACTCCTGCTTGAGCCCGGCGGCGGCGACGGCGTCGCGCCACACGGGTGCATCCTTGCGAAGGAACTCCGCGAATTCGGCCGGCGTGTCGCCCACCGGGTCCAGACCCAGCCCGCGCAGACGCGCGGCGATCGCCGGGTCGCGCACGATCGCCGCGATGTCCTTCGACAACTGATCGACGATCGCCTTCGGCGTGGCGGCGGGCGCGAGAAAGCCGTTCCAGCCGATCGACCGGAATCCGGGGTACAGCTCCGACAGCGCGGGCACGCCGGGAAACAGCGGCGAGCGGCCTTCGCTCGACACCGCGAGCACGCGGATGCGCTCGTCCTTGAGCCAGGGCGTGAAGTCGGATGCGCCGCCGAACACCATCTGGATCTGGCCGCCGAGCAGTTCGGCGAGCGCGAGGTTGCCGCCCTTGTACGGCGCGTGCGTCATCTCCAGACCGGCCCGCGCGAGGAACATCGCACTGGACAGATGCCCGGTGGTGCCGGTGCCCGCCGAGCCGAACACGAGCTTGCCGGGCCTCGCCTTCGCGTACTCCACCAGTTCCTTCACGCTGCTTGCCGGCACCGAGCGGTGTACGCCGAGCACGAAGAAGTTGATGCCGACGTTCGAGACCGGGACGAAATCCTTCACCGGATCGTAGTTGACCTTCTGCAGCAGGGGCACCGAGGCGATCTGCGGCGTCGCGGCGAAGAACAGCGTGTAGCCGTCGGCGGGTGCGCGCGCGACCAGCTCGGCAGCGATCGCACCGCCGGCACCGGGCCGGTTCTCGGGGACGAACTTCTGATTCTTCGCCACCGACAACCGCTCCGACATCAGACGCGCGACGGCATCCGAACTGCCGCCCGCCGCGAACGGAATGATCACCCGTACCGCCCGCTCCGGCCATCCCTGCGCGAAGGCAGCGCTCGACATCGCACATCCGACCGCGACTGCAGGCAGACAGTGCCGAAGGAGGGTGAACGGAGCACACGACACCGGACCGGCCGAATGACGACTCATGCGAAGCTCCTGTGCAACACACCGGATGGACCGAGCGCGGCAGGCGTCGCGGCGCCCCGGCAGCGACCGCAGCCGCACCGCCTCTACCGCGACGACAGCACGCCCGCGAACAGGCTCGCGCCCAGCGCCGCCCGCGCATTCGGCCCGGCCTCGCGTGCCGCCAGCAGATATTCCTTCACCGCGGCGATCGCCTCCGGCGGCTGGGCACCGATCGTGCGGGCGATTTCCTCACCGCGCGCCGCGAGCGATCCGGAGCTCACCGTCTCGTCGATCAGCCCGGCCTCGCGCGCACGCGCCGCACTCATCGTCGCGCCGGTGTACACGAGCCAGGGCAGCGAGGCGATCGAGCGCGGCCACAGCGCAGTCATCGCCAGCGTCGGTGGCAGGCCGCCCCCCATCTCGGGCAGCCTGAAGGTCGCCTCGTCGCCGGCAATCGCGATGTCGCAGCTGCCGGCCAGCGCCGTGCCGAAGCCCTGCGCGACGCCCTGCACCAGCGCCAGCGTCGGCACCGGCACCCGGTGGATGGCGCCGTACAGCGCGCCGATCGGCGCTGTCATGTTCGCACGGATCTCGACTGCCGTTGGCGCGCGACCGGCCTTGCCACGCTCGGGAGCATCGGCGTAGTCGCGCCCCTTGCAGAAGTCGTTGCCCGCGCCGCACAGCACGAGCAGCTTCGCCTGCGCCGGCAACGCGCTGACCGCGGCGTGCAGCAGCTGCACCATCGTGCTGGTGACCAGGTTGCCGCAGTCGGGTCGATTCAGGACGACCCGCCACGTCGTCCCGTCCAGTTCGGTCCGCACCGGCGCATCGATGGCGCTGCCGCTGTTCGTCATGCCGCCCCCTTCAGTCGACGCTCGCGCCCGAGGCGCGAATCACCTCGCCCCACTTCGCGAGTTCGCGCACGATGAACGCGGTGTACTCCTGCGGCCCGAGCGGCGTGGCGAAGGCCCCGACGCTGGCGAACCGCTCGCGCGTCTCGGGCGATGACACGGCCTTCAGGACCTCGCGCGCCAGCACCTCGACCATCCGCCGCTCGATGCGCGCCGGCCCCGACACGCCGTACCACAGGCCGCCTTCGATCCCCGGGTACCCGCTCTCGGTCATCGTAGGCACTTCCGGCAGCACGGTCGAGCGCTGGCTGCCCATCGCGGCGAGCGCGCGCACCCGTCCGAGCCTGATCTGCGGCAGCAGCGAGGGCAGACCGTCGAACATCACCTGCACCGCACCCGCACCCAGATCGACCACCGCCGGCCCGCTGCCCTTGTAGGGCACGTGGCCGAGATCGGTCTTCGTGCGCAGCTTGAACAGCTCGCCCATCATGTGCGGCGCACTGCCGTTGCCGGAGGAGGAGAACAGGTACCCGCCGGGCTTCGCCTGCGCGAGCGCGACGAACTCCTTCACCGTCTTCGCCGGCACCGCCTGATTGACTGCCATCACGCCCGGTATCGTGTTGATCAGCGCGACGTGAGTGAAGTCCTTCAGCGCGTCCCAGCCGAGCTTGCGGTAGAGCGCGGGCGCAACGCCATGAGTGCTGCTCGAGGACAGCAGCAAGGTGTAGCCGTCCGGGGCCGCCCGCGACACGGTCTCCGCAGCGAGGGTGCTGCCCGCACCGGGGCGGTTGTCCACCAGCACGCTCTGCCCCAGCGCCTCCTGCAGCTGCTGCGCGATCACCCGCGCGGTGAAGTCGGCGGCACCGCCCGGCGTCACACCCACCACGAGGCGCATCGTCTTCGACGGATAGGTCTGCGCCGACGCGGCAGAGGCCACCGGCAGCAGCGCGGGCAGTGCGACTGCGGCGGCCATCGTCGCGGCAGTCGCGCGGCGGCGAAACGTGAGTCCTGCTCGCATTGAGCCTCCGGATCCGGGTGAAGAGAAACGAACCGCGGCGATGACCGCGCCGGCGCGCCGCTACTGCGCCGGGTCGGCCGCGCCGGCTCCGGCGCGGCGCCCGAACACCGCCCCGGACACCAGTCCGGTGCCGCCGGGATAGCCGTCGTAGAAGATGCCGCCGACGATCTCGCCGGCGGCGTACAGCCCGGGGATCGGCTGCAGCCCGGCGTCGAGCACGCGCGCCTCGCGCGAGATGCGCAGGCCGCCGTAGGTGAACGTGATGCCGGTCGTCACGCCGTAGGCCTCGAACGGTCCGCGCTCGAGCGGCTGCGCCCAGTTCGACTTGGGCAGCGCGAGCCCCCGCGTCGAGCGGCCGTCCTTGCGCGACAGATCGATCGTGCCGTCGAGGTGGGCGCACGCGGCATTGAACGCCTGCACCGTGCGCACGAAGGCGGCGCGATCCATGCCCTCGATCTTCTCCGCCAGTGCCTCGATGGTGTCGGCGCGCACGCGGGTGACCCGGCGGATGCGGTACTCGTCGAGCAGCAGCGGCACGTGCTTCTGGTCGAACACCTGCCACGCGACCATGTTGGGTTGCCGCAGGATCGCCTTGCCCAGCCGCGAGTAGGTGTAGCTCTGCATGTCGGCGCCCTCGTCGAAGAAGCGTTCGCCGGCGAGGTTGACGGTGATGCCCATCGGATAGCTGTACTTCTGGTAGCCGTCGCCGACCACGAGGTCGCCCGTTTCCGGCGCGTTCATGTCCCAGCAGCTGCCGTGCGCGCCGGTCCAGTGACCGTGCGGGCGCGCACCCACGGCCAGCGCCATGTCCAGTCCGGCGCCGGTGTTGAAGGCGGTGCCGCGCACCTTTGCCAGATCCCAGCCCGGTCCGAGATAGCGCGCGCGCTTTTCGGTATTCGCCTCGAAGCCGCCGCAGGCAAGCACCACCGAGCGGCCGCTCACCCGCATCGGCTGCCCGCGCCACCAGCCGTCGACGCCGATCACGCGCCGACCGTCGAGCACCAGCGAGTGCGCCATCGCTTCGTGGCGGATCTCGATGCCGCGTCTGGCCGCGGCCGCGTGGTAGGCCTCGACCAGCCCGGCGCCCCCGCCCCACAGCTCGATCGGCAGGCCGCCCCAGAAGCGGATGCGCTCGCCGACCCTGACCGACTGCCGGCGGTAGCTCAGCTGGAAGCGGGCGCCGATCGTGCGCATCCACTGCAGCGTCGCCAGACTGTTGTCGACGATCGTCTCGGCGAGGTCGGGATCGCAGCGGTAGCCGGTGAGCCGGCCGATGTCCTCGAGGTAGTCCTCGCGGCGGTAGGTGCCGAAGTCGCAGCGCGCGGCCTCCTCCGTCGTGAGCTCGGGGACCAGCGAATGCAGATCGTTCGCGCCATCGAAGGTGGTGCGCAACTGACCGGCGGCGTAGCGCGTATTGCCCCCGGCGTGCTCGGCGGGCGCCGCTTCCAGAACCACGACCCGGGCGCCCGCGTCGGCGGCCGACAGTGCGGCGGCCATTGCGGCATTGCCCGCCCCAACGACAACGACGTCGAACGGCACGGAATACTTGCTCCTGTATGCGCCACCGCTGCGCGGCACCTCTCGCCCGCAGCGACGGTCCCCTGTCGCGACACCAGTGTACACAAGCCGGCCGCCCGCGGGGGCGGCTGTACCGCGCGCAGCGCGTGCCGTCGCGCCCGCGCGCGGCGCGGGCACACACCGCGGCGCGCGAGGCCGCTGCGACCGCCGCGTCAGTCCTGTGCCAGCACCTTCCCCGGATTCATCACGCCCCGTGGATCGAGCGCGCGCTTGATGGCGCGCATCAGGTCCATCTCGACCTCGCTCTTGTAGTGTGGCAGTTCGCTCACCTTTGCCTGCCCGATGCCGTGCTCGGCGCTGACCGACCCGCGGCGCTTGTGCACGAGCGCATACACCGCCTCGTTCACGTCGGTGGCGGCGATCGCCGCCGGATCGTCGCGTTCGCGTCCCGGCACGAAGCAGTTGTAGTGCAGGTTGCCATCGCCCAGGTGCCCGAAACAGACGATGCGCACGCCGGGCCAGGCGGCTGCGAGCACCTTCGCCCCCTCGTCGATGAAGCCGGGCAGGTCCGCCGCCGGCAGCGAGATGTCGTGGCGATAGGTGAGCCCCTCGTGCTTCGACGCCTCCGGGATCGACTCGCGGATGCGCCACAGCGCCTGCGACTGCGCCTCGGTCTCGGCGATCACCGCGTCGGTGACGATGCCCGCCTCCACCGCATCGGCCAGCGCCTGTTCGACGCTCTCGCGCAGGCCGGACTGCGCGTCGGTGTCGTCGAGATTGGTGAGCACGTACCACGGCGAGGCGGCACCCAGCGGATCGCGGCTGCCGGGGATGTGCGCCAGCACGAGTTCGAGGCAGTAGCGCGAGATCAGCTCGAACGCGCTCACGCGGCTGCCGGCCCGCTCGCGCAACCGCCCGAGCAGCGCCAGTGCCTGCCGCGGATCGGCGACCGCAGCGAACGCGGTGACCGACACCCGCGGTCGCGGGAACAGCTTGAGCACGGCACCGGTGATCACGCCGAGCGTGCCCTCGGCACCGATGAACAGCTGCTTGAGGTCGTAGCCGGTGTTGTCCTTGCGCAGCGCGCGCAGCCCGCCGAGAACGCGCCCGTCCGGCAGCACAACCTCCAGCCCGAGCGCGAGATCGCGCGTGTTGCCGTAGCGCAGCACGTTGATGCCGCCGGCGTTGGTCGCGAGGTTGCCGCCGATCTGGCAACTGCCCTCGGCACCCAGCGACAACGGGAACAGCCGGTCGACCTGCGCCGCCTGCTGCTGGATCACCGCCAGCACGCAGCCGGCCTGCACGGTGATCGTGTCGTTCACCGTGTCCACGTCGAGCACGCGGTTCATCCGCGCGAGCGACAGCACGATCGAGCGGCCGGCAGCCGGCGGCGTGGCCCCTCCGCACATGCCGGTGTTGCCGCCCTGCGGCACCACCGCCACGCCTTCGCGCGCGCACGCCGCCACCACTGCAGCCACTTCGGCAGTCGAACCCGGACGCACCAGCGCGAGCGCACTGCCGTGGTAGAAGCCGCGCCAGTCACGCAGGGCCGGCGCCATGTCGTCGGCGGCGGTGATCACGTTCGCGGCGCCGACGGCGGCGCGCAGCGCGTCGAGCAGCGGTGTTGCGGGCTGGGTCGTGTCCATCGGCGATACCTGCAGTGGTGGTGGGATGGCCCGCGGCGGCGCCGGCCTTGACCGCCCTCCGGCGGTTCCGGGGTGCGGGGTGCTGGAGTGCGGAGTGCTGGAGTGCGGAGTGCGGAGTGCGGTGTGCGGTGTGCGGAGTGCGGAGTGCGGCCGCGCCAGGGCGAGTTCACAGGCGGCCGCGAGGCTCCGATTATCGACGAGATGGCGATTTCCATTAGGCTTGGCGCACCTGATCGCCGGAGATTCGCCGTGCCCCGTACCCCTGTCATCGCCGTGCTGACCGCCACCGTCGCCGGCCTCGCGTCCGTGGCTTCGTCGGCCGGCGCCCAGCCCTTTCCGTCGCGCCCGATCCGCATGATCGTCGGCTTTCCCCCGGGCGGCGCCACCGATCTGGTCGCGCGCATCCTGCAGCCGAAGCTCGCCGAGTCGTTCGGCCAGCAGGTGATCATCGACAACCGGCCGGGCGCCAACGGCGTGATCTCGCTGGAGATCCTCTCGCGCAGCGAAGCCGACGGGCACAGCGTGGCGATCGGCCACATCGGCAACCTGATCATCAGCCCGACCATCCAGAAGGTGCCCTACGACCCGTACCGGTCGTTCGAGCCGGTGGGCATGATCGTCGCGCTGCAGAACATCTTCATCGTGCACCCTTCGGTGCAGGCGAAGTCGCTGAAGGAGCTGATCGGCCTCGCGCAGGGCAAGCCCGGCCAGATCAACTACGCGACCTCCGGCGTGGGCAGCCCCGGCCATCTGGCCACCGTGCTGCTCGAGCGGATGACGAAGATCGAGATGAACCACGTGCCCTACAAGGGCGGCGGTCCGGCGCTGACCGATCTGGTGGCGGGCCACGTGCCGGTGTTCACCGCGGTCATCTCCACCGCCGTGCCCATGGTGCAGGCCGGCAAGGCGCGCGCCCTCGCGGTGACCGGTGCGCGGCGCGCCGAGGCCCTGCCCGACGTGCCCACCGTCGCCGAGGCCGGGTTCAAGGGCTACGAGGCCACCAACTGGTACGGATTGCTCGCCCCGGCGAAGACGCCGCGCACGGCCATCCTGCGTCTGAACAAAGACATCACCGCGGCGCTCGAATCGGCAGAGGTGCGCGCCCAGCTTCGCGAGCGCGGCATCGACGCCGCGCCGAGTTCGCCGGAAGCCTTCACGAAGTACGTGCGCGAGGAGGAGAAGCGCTGGGTACCGATCATCAGGGCGGGCAACTTCAACTGAGTCCGCGATCGGTGCGCCACCCTGCCCCGCCGACAGACCCGACAGCACGCGAACCCGGGTCTGGCGCGACGACCGACGTCACGGCATTCACCAACCGGCTGCGCAGGAACCTCGCGCACTGGCGCAAGTGGGCGCGGCGCCGCGGCATCACCTGCTTTCGCATTTACGGACGCGACGTGCCGCAGTTTCCCTTCGCGATCGACTGGTACGAGACGGTCTCGCCGCGCGCCGAAACGCACCTTCATGTCCAGGAGATCGACACCGGCTGGAGGCGCAGCGATGCCGACTACACCGCGTGGCTGATCGCGGTGTGCGACGGCATCTGCGAGGTGTGCGCAGTCGCGCCGGAGCAGCTGCACCTGAAGCGCCGCGAGCGCCAGCGCGGCACGTCGCAGTACGAGAGGCTCGAGGACGGCGCGGCCGAGGCCTTCGTCGTGGCAGAGGCCGGCCTGCGGTTCGAGGTCAGCTTCGACGCCTACCTCGACACCGGACTCTTCCTCGATCACCGTCCCATGCGCGCGATGGTGGCCGGCAGCCTCGCCGCGCGGGCGCAGCGCGGCGCCGGCACGCGCGTGCTCAACCTGTTCGCCTATACCGGCAGCTTCACCGTGCATGCCGCGAAGGCGGGGTGCGACGCGTCGCTCACCGTCGATCTGTCCAACACCTACCAGGCGTGGACCGCACGCAATTTCGTCCTGAACGGGATCGACACCCGCCGTCACCGACTGGTGAGCGCAGACGCCATGGCGTGGCTCGACGCGGCGGTGGCGGCTGGCGAGCGCTTCGACGTGATCGTGCTCGACCCGCCGTCGTTCTCGAACTCGAAGAAGATGCAGGGCGTGCTGGACGTGCAGCGCGACCACGTGCGGCTGGTGAGCCAGTGCCATGCACTGCTCGCCGACGGCGGAGAGCTGTTCTTCTCCACCAACCTGCGCACCTTCGCGATCGATGCGCAGCTCGTGCAGCGATGCGCACTGCGCGAGATCACCGGCCAGACCGTGCCGGAGGACTTCCGCCGGCCGAATGGCGCAGGTCCGCATCGGGCGTGGACAGCACAACGGCCGGGGTGAGGTTCACGGGGATGCGGTGGTGCGCCTCCACCTTCAGCGTGCGCTCGACGCCGCGCATTCTCCTGTTGCGGCGCGCGCAGCTTCCGGACATCAGCGTGGTCCGGGGCACGTTGGCGCTGGTGCCACAGGGGTAGCGTCAGATCGCTGACCTCATATTTCCTCGCCACCCGCAGTAACGGCATCCCGTCAGCCTCGCGCAGAGGCTTCCTGTTACGCTCTTCGGCAAACCGGACACGTCATCGCCTCGTCGCTCGTGGACCTGATGAAACGGATTCCCGTATGCCTGTCGTAGCTTCGGGACACAGGCCCGCGCCCGCAACCTGGCGCGGGAAGAGTTCACTTGACAGGCAGCAGTTCAAAGCCTAGCCTCGCCCGCGCTCGCCATACGTCAGTCGCGTTCGGCATGAAGGCCGTCGTGTTCGCCTGCGAGGATCAGGCGCGCCGCCCCGTCGCAACGCTTCGGTGTCCGTTCGAGATCGTCTCGCGCGCGTCCGAACGCGCTCGAAGCGTCATTCGCGTGCTGCCACGTGCGGTGATCGTCAACAGCCAGGTCGTCGATGCCATCGAGCGCATGATCGAACGCGTTCGAACACGCGCCGGCCACTGCCGGCACCGGCTTGCGCACTCCCCGCTCGGCTCACTCGGAGTATTCGGCATGGAACACTTGACCCCGCTTCACATCGAGCGTCTGCCCGCGGGTCCGAATCAGGTCGCCCGCGATCACGCAGCGGGCGATCATCGGCAGGGCTGTGCACGCGGTGCCTGACGAGCGCGTCGCGATCGTCAGCCGCTCGGTACCTCGATGAGTCCTGTGTTGCAGGAGATCTCTTCATGGTGATCATCCGGGAACGACTTCGACTGGTCCTGTTCCTGGCCGTCTTCGTGGCCTTCAATCTGGCCCTGATCCCGTTGATCTCCCTCTACGGTTTACGGGTCTGTCCGATCCTGAACGTGCCGGGGTTCGGGTTTGGCTGCATCTACAGCAGTTTCTACGTGTTCTGTGTGAACGTCATCAACATCATTCTGCTTTTTCATTTTCGGGAATCCTCGGGGTGGCGCAACACGCGACTTCTGATCTTCGGTCTCAGTTACTTCGCCGCAGGGCTGCTGGCAATCATCCTGCTCATGATCCTGCTCAATCGCATGGGTTTGCCCATCGGCGCCCGTGGACCCGAGATCCTGCTGCTG
>CANGUQ010000048.1 GCA_947456915.1 Betaproteobacteria bacterium | reverse complement strand
TTCGATGCCGTGCACCTCATGGGCGTGGCCGCGTTTCAGCTCGGCCAGCTGCAGCTCGCCGAGCCACTGATCCGCGCCGCACTGCGATTGCGCGCCCACAGCGCCGAGGCCCACAACAACCTCGGCAGCGTGCTGACCGGCCTTCAGCGCTGGGACGAGGCCCTGCAGTGCTACCTGCGGGCGGTCGAATTCAAGCCGGACTACGCCGAGGCCTTCTGCAACCTCGGGCACCTGCTGCTGTGGGTCGACCGCATCGACGATGCGCGGGCCTGTCTGCACGAGGCCCGGCGCCTTGCGCCGGACGCGGTGCGCGCGCTGACGGGCACGATCGATCTCGCGCTGCACGAAGGCGACCTGCTGACGGCGCGAGTCATGATCGAGCGCGCGCGCGGGCTCGCGCCGGAACACCCGGACGTGCTTGCCTGCGCTGCGCGCGAGCGGATCGATTCCGGGCTGGCTGATCAGGCGCTGCCGCTGATCGACCGGATGCCCGCCGAGAGCCGCTCACAGCGCCTGCGTGAAACGGCGCGCGCGCGCAGCACGCCGCCGCCGCTGGTGCGCGACCAGCTCTTTCACGGGGGCTCGATCGACGAAGCCGAGGCGCACGCGCGCGCTGCGCTCGCGCAGGACGACTCGGTGGACAACCACAACTTCCTGCTCAAGTGCTACCTCGCGAGCCCGCGCCACTCGGCACGCGACTACTTCGAGGAGGCACGGGCGTGGGCGCGGGCGAACGACCACGAGGACCGGCTGCCCGCTCCGGGCTCCTTCACCAACGACCGCTCGCCCGCGCGGCGGCTGCGGGTGGGCATCGTTGGCGACTACTTCGACAGCGTCATCGGCAAGTACACGCTCTACCCGTTCTTCCGGCTCCACGACCGTGAGCAGATCGAGCTTCACTGCTACAACTTCGGCGGCGGCGGCCCGGACATCGAGCCGCTCGTCGACCGCTATCGTGACGTGCGCAACCTCGACGAAAACGGTTTCTTCGACGCGGTGCGTGGCGACCGCATCGACATCATGCTCGACATCAACGGTCGGTTGCGCACCCCGAACTTCTTCGGCGCGATGCTGCGCATGCCGGCTCCGGTGCAGGTCAACTGGTACAACCTTACCGCCAGTGTCGGCACCCGTGCCTACAACTACCTGATCGCCGACGACTACAGCGTACCGCCAGAGGATGCGGATCTGTACGTCGAGAAGATATTCAACATGCCCAACGGCACCATTTCAGCCTGGGACATGGGCGCGCCACCCAAGGTCAAGCCGCCGCCGCTGGAGCAGACCGGTCGGGTCACCTTCGGTTCCTTCAGCGACTTCATGAAGGTCAACACGGTCGTCCTCGACACGTGGGCCACCCTGCTGCATCGCATGCCGACGGCTCGTCTGTACCTGAAGAGCGCGAATCTTGCAGCGCCGGCCGAACGCGCGCGCGTTGCCGACCTGTTCAGGCGCCGCGGCATCGATGACGAACGACTGATACTCGAGGGCCCGTCGCCGTACTCGACCATGAAGCGCCTGTACGAACGGGTCGATGTCGCGCTCGACCCGTTTCCGTACAGCAGCGGTTCCACCACGATCAACGCGCTCTGGCAGGGCGTACCGGTGGTTGCGATCGGCGGCAGCGAGTGGCGAAGCCGCAACTCCGCGTCGATCCTGGTGGGCGCCGGCCTCGAACGCTACATCGCGCGCGACACGACCCATTACCTCGATCTGGCGCAGGCGCTGGCGGGCGACGTCGAGCATCTGCGCGAGCAGCGCAGGCACCTGGCCGAGCATCTGCTATGCACGCCACAGTGGCGTACCGCCGACTTCGCGCGCAACTTCGCCGCGCGGTTGCGCGCCATCTGGTGCGACTGGCTGCAATCGGCCGAGGCTTAGTACCGGCGGTGGTGCCGTCCTGCACGGCGCCGGATCGTGCCGCGCTGGCGATGGACGCGCCCGCCCGGAGGTCCGATCGGGCGCCTGCAGCGGGCAGGCCGATCGACGACGCGTCCCCGCAGTGCGCTGACAGAGGTGGCGACTAGCTGGAGAGCGCGAGCCTGACCTGCTCCGCCGACGGGAATCCCGGATGCAGATTCTCGCGGCGCACCGTGCGCAGATAGGTGCAGGGCCACTCGCGCTCGACGAATGTCGGCTCGAGCGAGTTCTCGTAGCGCATGCTCGCTGCGATGCGCAGACCCTGGCACTGATCGACCCTGGTGCTGCGGTGGACGACGAAGCCGTTGAACACGAGCAGAGATCCGCGGGGAACGCTCACCGCGACGAAGTCGGAATCGGCGCAGGAAGATGGGTCGATCTCGGCGGTCTGCTCGGTGATCCGCCCGGGCCAGACCCCACGCCGGTGGCTGCCCGGAATCACCTCGAGCGGAAAGGTTCGGGCCGTTACTTCGAACAGCGGGAACCACATCGTCATGGCGTCGAGCGCCCCCTGAACGACAGGCCAGTCCTGATGCGTGGAGACGCCGTGATAGCCGCCCTCGATGCGCAGCGTCTCCGCCATCACGTGCAGTACCGGCGCGGTGGGAATCGTGACGGCCTGCATGCCCAGCAGCCGCGGCAGTGCCAGCACGGCCTCGGACACGACGAGGCTCTGGAGCGACGCGAGCTTCGCTGCATGCCGCGTGGTCGTCAGATACAGCGACCGGTCCGTGGCGAGCAACCGCTCCATGTTCGCCAGCAGAGCGCGCTCGCCCGCCCGGCGGACACCCGCCACGCCGCGCCGGGCGAGTTGCGCGCCGTAGAGCGCGTGCATGTCAGTCGCCACGCGTTCGAGCGCGGGGATCGGCAGCACGTCGGGAATGACCGCGTAGCCGTGCTCGCGATAGCTGTACACCCATGCCGGCGTCCGTGGCGCACGCTCGCTGGCCGCCGGGCTCATGACCGCTCGCGTCCGCACAGCAGAAACACGCTCGCGCACAGATCGGGGTAGGACAGGCCGAGGCTGTAGCACCCATCGAGATAAGCGCGATCGACGATCCCGGCCGCGAGCGCCCGATCGAACTGGAAGTTCGCGAGCGGCTTGAACATGACGCCCGCCCGGTGCAGCACCTGCAGACCGGCACAGCGCACGTCGTGTTCCAGCGTGTCGAAAGCGTAGGTCCGTCGGTGCCCGTGCTCGCGCTCGCCCGCGGTGACCGCCGAGTTGTGGTCGATCAGACCCATCCTCACGGCGATCTGGCGCGATGCCGCGTTTGCATTCGGCACCACCAGAAACAGGCGCCCCGAGGGTGTCAGCCACTGCAAGATCCGTCTCAGCACGGCCACAGGCTCATCGAGGTGCTCGAGCGTGTGCATCAGGAAGACCGCATCGAATGTCTCGCCCGGCGCGGGCTGCCAGTCCTCGAACGTCGTGTGCACGAAGCGAACCCGCTGCGGCACCCGCGCGCGGGCTGCCTTCACCAGGTCGGCAGCGCCCTCCAGCACGGTGAGATCGTCGAACGCTTCGGCAAGGCGCACGGTGAACTCTCCGCGATAGCACCCCATCTCCAGCGCGCGCGCGCCGCGACCGAACGGCAGGAACGGCGCGAACGTTCGCCACATGTATTCGCGCAGCACGTAGTCGAAATCGTACGCGTACTTGCGCTCTGCGCTGTCGGCGTGCTCGAGTTCCAGATCGCGTTTCAAAGAGATCTCCCTTGGGGCTTCGGGTCCATCATCCCTGTCCGGGGCGATACATCCGCCGCTCGGGCGGCTGATACCACTCGTCGAGGGTCGCCGGAATGCGGGCGTAGTACCCGAGGATCTGCCGCTGCGTCTCGCTCAGGCTCTCCATCCGCGCCTGACCCAGCACGCGCGGATAGTCGAACTGTGGCTTGACGAACGGCCGACAGAACATCGGGGTCACCGAGCGACGCGCGCTTCCGGTCGTGTTGACACCCGCGGCATGCCACAGATTCGAGTCGAACACGAGCAGGCTCCCCGAGGGTCCGGTCGCCGCCTCGGCGCCGGCTGCGAAGGTCACATCGTCGGGTTTCGTCGGGCAACTGCGGTGGCTTCCGGCAAGCATCCGGGTCGCGCCGTTTTCCCGCGTGAAGTCGTCGAGCATCAGCAGTGTGTTGAGCAGCAGCGGCAACTGTGGCGAGTAGGTGCGCACGTCGCGGTGCACGGCGCTCGCGTACGAGGCGCCCCTGCGAAGAATGTTGCCCCCGAAGGAGTTCAGCACGAACTTCCCGCCGAAGTGGCGCTCGAAGAGGGGCACGACGGGCGCGAGACGATCGATGAATTCGAGGAACGTGTCCCCCTGACCGATCAGGTGGTGCAGCGTGCCCTCGGTATCGGGGGCGATGCCATTGGCGATCTGCAGTCGACGGCAGGTGACGTAGGCACGCTCGAGATCCTCGCGCATGCGCACGACGAACGCGTCCTCGACGAACCGCTCGATCACGATCCAGCCACGCTCCCCGAGCGTGCGCGCGAACGAGTCGCTGTCGGGCAGCGAAGGCGCTGGGTGGGCGTGGGGCTCGGGCAGGGTTGCATCCGGCATTCGACTCTCCCTCAGCGGATGGTGACGATCGCCTTGGATGGATACAGCACGGACTTCTCCACGGCGTAGTCGATGTCGCGAAACATCTCCTTGAAGGCGATTGCCTCGCCGGGCGCGCCAGACCAGGTGAGCTGGTCGAACACGAGCACGCTGCCCGGCATCAGCGACCCCCTCATCGCTTCGAGCGCCGCGATCGTCGGCTGGTAGGTGCCGATGTCGAAGAAGGCCATCGCCACCAGAGTCTCGGGATGCTGCGCGAAGTAGCGGGGAACGGTCTCGCACGCATCGCCCTCGATCAGGCGGTGCAGGTTGCGGCGATGACCGAAGGCGTTCGCGCCCTCGTGCGCCTCGAGCAGCCGTTCGAGATACTCGCGGTAACCCTCGGGCGTACTGTAGGTTCCGTCAGCCATCACGTCGCTCACCGCATCCTTTTCGGTGAATGTGCGATAGCCCGAAAACGTGTCGAAGCCGAGAATCTGCCGCTGCTTGTTGAAAGGCTCGAGGATCGCGCGCAGGTTCTCCAGCAGCACCAGATTCTGGCCCCACCATACGCCGAGCTCGATCAGCGCACCGGGCAGGTTGCGGATGCGCTGATACACGTCGTGCATGAACAGGAATTTCACCAGAACCGAGCTGCGCGTGTAGAGCCCGAGGTTGAACATCAGGTGCTCCGGCGGCAGCGGCGACTCGCCGAACATCGCCGTCAGGCGACGCCGGAATTCGAGTTGCTCCCGGTCAGCCGATGTGCCTTCGCTGCTCGTACCGTCGATCGTCATGGCCTCACCCCCCCTGCGCACGTTCGAGAACGGCCACCCCGATGCCGGTCTGGCCGAACGCGTTGCCGTTGTAGAACATGTAGATGTGATCGTCGACTGGCACGACGGACGGGTAGCAGAGCATGCTGTCGTCCCACCCCTGCGCACCGACGTCGATCCCGGCCTCGTCGTCGGCACGCTCGAACCGGATGGCATCGCGCGAGCGCGCATAGCCGATGCGGTAGGCCCCGGCGCCATCGCGGTAGTCGCGACTGTCGCGGTGGCAGTACCACATGTGCCAGGTCGATCCGTCGAACCACACCGTCGGGTGCGAGAAGGCCTCGAGTTCATGCCGCTGCGCGACGCACTGCACGTTCGGCCGTTCCCAGACCACTCCGTCACGCGACTGCGCGTACTTGATCACGTACACGGGTTCGTGGCGGCCTGCGATCTCGACCCAGCGCAGCCCCGACACGTACCACGCCCGCCACGGATCGCCGTCGCCGTCAGACCCGCGCCACACCCACGGAGTCACGGCGAGATAGGGTTCGGCCGGCGTCCTGTCGAGCAGCGGACCTTCAAAAGCACGACGGAACGTGACCCCCTGATCGTCGCTCACTGCCAGACCCGTGGCGTTGTGGTACGGCACGCTGACCCTGCGGTTCCAGCCGCTGTAGTACAGCCACACCCTGCCCTGATGATGCATGGCGTACGCCGGCATCACGCCTTCGTCGTCGAAGGTTCCCGGAGCTCCGTGATCGAGCACCGCGCGCCGGTGCAGCGCGAGTACCCGCGTCGGGTCGCTGCGATCGACATCGAGAAACGTCGGAAAGCTGCGCCCTTCGGGTGTCCGGTCGGCGTAGTAGACGCGCAGACGGTCCTGCATGACCAGTACCGTCGGCACCTGCGCGTGCGTGCCCGCCCAGTCGCGATGCGCGCGGGGATCGAATACGTGACCCAGCTTTCTCCAGCGCATCGTCGATCTCGCCGGGCTCAGATGCCGCGGAGCCGGTGGCTCGGCACGCGAGAGGCCTCGACCTTCGGCCCGATGAAGACCTGCGCGGGCTCGGTGTCGGCAAGAATCACCACCCCTGCACCGATCACGTTGCGCGCGCCCACGGTGACGTTGTCGCGGATCGTTGCATTCACGCCAATGAAGCTCGACTCTCCGACACGTACCGACCCCGACACCACCACGTGCGAAGCGAGAAAGCAGTTGTCCTCGATGACGCTGTGGTGCCCGATGTGATTTCCAGCCCACAGCCACACGTTGCTGCCGAGTCGGGCGAAAGGCTGCACGTTGTTCAGTTCCATCACGAAGGTGTTGCTGTCGGGAACCACGGCCCCGGCGATCAGCGCCCGCGAGCTGATGTAGTTCGAGCAGCGGTACCCGGCTGCGCGCACCCGCTGGACGGTCTGCGTGCGCGACTGGTTCAACCTGCCGTAGGCGATGGCAACGAACATCGCGTGATCGGCGTTCGAATACCGGTCGGCAACCTCGTCGAACGGCACGACCGGTCTGCCGAGCAGACTGGTCTGCGCGAGGTACTCTCGGTCGACAGTGAAGGCGACCACCTCGTAGGGGGAGTCGTTGTCGAAGCACCAGCTCGCGACCTCCGCGATCTGTCCGGCGCCGAACACGACGAGTGGCTGACGCGCACGCACGCTGTCAGCCCACTACGCGCAGATGGCCCGCTCGCGCGCCGGCGCTGCGGGTCGCCTTGGCCAGACCGCTGCGCGCACGGCCACCGAGCGCGAGTATCGACTGCAGCGCAGCCGTCACCCGGCCGATGTCGCCGTCGGTCATCTGCAGGTGAAACGGCAGGCCCAGCAGATGCTGGTCGAGGTGCTTGACCACCACGTGATCATCGGCCTGGGTAAGCGCGAGAAAGGCCGGGTGTGCGTAGATGCCGGGGCAGTACCAGCGCCGGGTGCCGATGCCGCGCGAGGCCAGGTATTCCGCTGCGGTTTCTGCGCGCAGCCGGTCGGGCAGACGCACCATTCCCAGCGAATACACCCCTCCCGCGGGACGCTCCTGGAATGTGACCTCCGGGCATTACATCCTCAACGCGCTCAGATAGCGGTCAGCCAGCGACCGTCGCTGCTCGCAGATGTCTGCCCAGCGGTCCATTGCGGCGAGGCCGACCGCCGCCGCGTATTCGCTCATCTTCCCGTTCACCCCGATGTCCGAGATCAGGCCTCCGGCGTTCATGTAGCCGAAGTTCGACAGCCGCCGCACGCGAGCGATCACGTCCGGGTCGCGGGAGGCGACGAAACCGCCTTCGCCTGCGCCGAGGGCCTTGGTCGCGTGCATGCTGAAGGCCACCAGGGTGCGCTGGCCCACCCGCTGGTTGCCGAACGCACCCGCAGCGTCGATCACCACCGGGACGCCGGTATCCTCGGTCAAGCGGTCCCACGCCGCGACGTCCAGTGCCGCACCGTAGGCAGCCACCGGCATCACCGCGCGGATGCCCCGCACCCGCATCATCGCCTTGCGCGCAATTTCGGGAGTGAGCACCCAGCGGGCAGGGTCGACGTCCGCGAGCACCGGCTCGAAGCCGGCCTGCAGGATTCCGGACACTGTTCCGGGAAAGGTCAGCGACGGCACCAGCACCTTGACGCGCGGGCGCTCCACACAGGCCATCAGCGCGAGCTGCAGACCGACGGTGCAGTTGGCAACAGTTGTCAGGTGGACCTGCAGTTCGCTGACGGCCGTGCACTCGGCGCTCAGGCGCTCCTCCAGTTCGCGGTTGAGGGGCCCGAAGTTGGCGTACTGCTGCGCGGCGTCGATCCGGCGCAGGTACGGCAGCAACTGGTCGGCCGAGGGCATGTCGGGCTTGAGTACCGGAATCGGATTCATGCGATCTCCTGCTTGAGCACGCTGTCGATCAGGAAGCTGGCCGTTTCATCGGCGCAGGCGTTCTCGTCGAACAGCAGATCGGACTGCGCCGCCAGATCTTGAGCGAGCCTGCGGCGCACGGCGGGCACACTCGCCAGTTCGATCGCCTTGTCCACCCACTGCTCGGCGTCGGCGGCGATCGGCCATTCCACGCCGATCATGCGCAACAGCGCCTGCGTTCCGCGTCCGGACAGCCGCGGCCCCGGCAACGTGACCACCGGCACGCCCAGCGTGCAGGCGAGAATCGCAGTCGTGCCCATCCCGAACGGCCAGCAGTCGAGGACCGCATCAGCGGCAGTCATCCAGGAGGCAAAACGCCCTGCATTCGCCCACGGGGCGAAGTGCACCCGTTGCGCCACATCGCCCATCGTCTGCCGCTGCCGGGCCTGCGTGGCCTCCAGCCAGTGCTGCTGGCGCTCGTCGGCGAACAGCACCACGTGCCCATGGGGATCGCGCTGCAGCAACCGGGCGAGCATCCGCTCGAACTGCGGGTGGAGCTTCTGCAGCTTCACCGGGACAAGGTAGAGGTGCACCCCGGCGGCTGTACCGGGGAAGGTCGCGACGTCTCGCAGGAGATCCGCGCGCGGGAAGCGCTCGGCTGCAATCGGCGGGCGGGTCAGCTCGGTGTTGTAGGCGTCGAGCAGCAGCAGCTTCTCGGTATAGAACGCCTGCGCAGACGGCTCCTCCAGCCAGCGACTGGACAACATGACATCGATCTGATCGCTGCCCGTCGTCTCCGGGTGTCCTCCACTCACGCACTGCACCCGCGCCAGCCGCATCATCGACAGCGGCCACGTGATCCGATCCATGCCGACGTCGGTGAAGTACAGCACGTCGAGCTCTAGGGCGGCGATGGTCTCGCGCGCGCGGCGCAGCGAGCCGGGCGCGCAGACCCACCGAGCGCAGTGCGCGCGGATGCGCGCGGTCAGCTCGTCGTCCGGCCCCGACAAGGCAATGCCGACCAGTTCCAGCCGGGGGTCGCGAGCGAGCGCACCCAGAAGCCGCTCGAACGACACCCCCACCGAATGATTGTAGAAATAGCTGGAGACGAATCCGACCCGCACCGGGCCGTCGCCGCGCGGCGCGGCTACGTGCGGCGCAGCGAATGCGAGATCGGTCACGTTGCGCCGCAGGAGCTCGACCGTGCGCGCGAGCCGCGGCGCGTTGTTCCAGCCGCGATAGGCGAGATAGAACGGCGGGTCGATGAACGCGGCGAGCTGCTCGAGCGAGGCCCGCCACGGCTGTGCCGCGAGCTCGGCGAGCGCTGCATCGATCGCCGCGGCTTCGGCCTCGAGTTGCGCCTCGGTACCCATGATCGGCGCCACCGCGAGCGCCGCGCTCAGGCGCAGCGTCGGATTGCCTGACAGGTACGCGGCGCGCTCGAAGCCGGCGCGCGCCGCCTCGATGCGACCGAGCTGCTTGTTCACCATCGCCAGATTCGCCGTGGCTTCGGCGAACCCGGGACGCAGTACGAGCGCCTGTTCGTAGCACTGCAGCGCGCGCTCCGCGCAGCCCAGTTCCTGCAGCGCCAGCCCCGCGCCGTTCAGCGCCTCGGCGAACTGAGGCCGCAGCGCGAGCGCGTTCTCGAATGCGGCGAGTGCAGCGTCGAACCGGCGCACCCGCAGCAGCGTGTTGCCGAGATTGTTCATCGCGTCGACGTGGCCGGCGTCGATCTCGAGTGCACGCTCGAAGCACGCCTGCGCCTCCGGGAGCATCGCCTCGCCCAGGAAGATCACGCCGAGATTGTTGTAACCATCGGCGTGCCGCGGCTCGACTGCCAGCAGCCGCTCGTACGCCTCCACCGCGTCGACTGTGCGCCCGAGCCTGCCGAGCAGGGCGGCGCGGGCGAACAGCGCAGGCACGAGATCGGGCTGCCACTCGAGAGCGCGCTCCTGGCTGGCGAGTGCCGCGTTCGTGTCCTTGCGGTCGTGCTCGAGCAGCACGCCCAGGTTGCACCACGCCTCGGCAAACCCGGAACGCTGAGCGATCGCCTTGCGCAGGGCGTCTTCGGCACCGTCGGCCTCACCGAGCTTGCGCAGCGAGTTGCCGAGGTTGCACCACGCCTCGGGGAACACCGGTTTCAGTCTGATTGCGCGCCGATAGGCCTTGGCCGCCTGCTGCGCCTCCCCGCACTGGTCGAGCGCCATGCCCAGCTGAAACCACGTCAGCGCCGAGTTGCGGTCGCAGGCGACCGCGCTGCGCAGCGCGCTTGTCGCCGCCTGCAGCCTGCCGGTCCTGCCTGCCAGTTCACCGAGCGCGCGCCACGCCTCCCCCTGTGCCGGGTCGATCGCGAGCGACGTGTCCAGATGCGACTGCGCACGTTCGAGGTCACCGCGCCGCATCTCCAGCAGGCCCAGCAGATAGTGCACCCGCGCACTGCGGGGCTGCGCCTGCAGCACCTGCGCGTAGAGACCGGCTGCGCGATCGAGTTCGCCTGCATCGTGCAGGCGGGCAGCCTCGCCGAGCAGCGCCTGGGCGCTCATGTGGCAGCTCCCGCGTTGCGCGCGCGCAGGCGGCAACGGCTGGCCGCACTGCGGCAAGCCTTGCCGTCGCCACACCGGAAACGTCCGGCGAAGCGGCAATAGACGACATCCTGAACATCCATGCCCGGGCAGGTTGCACCAACCGTGCCACAGGTGGCCGCTGGAACCGGCCGCCCGGCCGCACCCGCGCTGCGACCGGCGCGAGGCGATGCCCGCCGCAGGCGCGCGAGGGTGACGCCGCGTTCAGTCCTCGCCGCCCGGCTGGCCGGGAAACAGCGCCTCGCTGAAGCCGAACAGACGCAGGTCGCGGATACGCATCGGGTAGAGGACGCCGTCCAGGTGGTCGCACTCGTGCTGCACGACGCGGGCGTGAAACCCCTCGACCTCGCGTTCGAGCACGTCTCCCGCGGGCGTGAGGCCGCGGTAGCGCAGGCGCCGCCAGCGTGGCACCACACCGCGCATGCCCGGCACCGACAGGCAGCCCTCCCAGCCCTCCTCGACCGTATCGCCCAGCGGCTCGAGTTCCGGGTTCACCAGCTCCGTGTACGGAACCGGGCCCGCATCGGGGTAGCGCGGGTTGGACTGCATGCCGAAGATCACCACCCGCAGCGACACCCCGATCTGCGGCGCGGCGAGGCCCGCGCCGTTCAGCGCCGCCATCGTCTCGCGCATGTCGACGAGCAGCGCGTCGAGTTCCGGCGTCCCGAGTTCACGCACCGGCTCGGCCACCTGCAGCAGCCGCGGGTCGCCCATGCGCAGCACCGGGCGGATCATCGCGCAGCACCGCGCCGCTGCGCGCGGTTCAGGTCTGATGACATTCGACGCACTGCTCCAGGATATCGTGCACCCGCTGCATCGCCGTGTCGAGTACGGCGCCGATCGCCTCGAGCGAGATCGCGTGCGCGCTGTCGCCGCGCCCGGCCGCGTGATTGGCCACCACGGCAATCGCGGCGTACTGCAGGCCGAGTTCGCGCGCGAGCACCGCCTCCGGCATGCCGGTCATGCCGACCAGATCCGCACCGTCGCGCGCGAGGCGCTCGATTTCCGCAGCGGTCTCCAGTCGTGGTCCCTGCGTACAGGCATACACCGCGCCGTCGACCACCGGCTGGCCGGCGGCCGTGGCGGCAGCCAGCAGGCTCGCCCGCAGCTTCGGGCTGTACGGCTCGGTGAAGTCGACGTGCGTGACGGGCTGGTCGGGGCCTTCGAAGAACGTGCCGCGCCGGCCGTGCGTGTAGTCGATCAGCTGGTGCGGAACGACCAGAACGCCCGGGCCGAGATCGGCGCGGATGCCGCCGACCGAGGCGACCGAAACCACGCCTGAAACCTTCTGCTCGCGCAGCGCCCAGATGTTCGCGCGGTAGTTGACCTGGTGCGGAGGGATCGTGTGCGCGTGGCCGTGGCGCGGCAGGAACACCACGTCACGCCCGCGCAGGCGCCCGAACACCAGCGCGCCCGAGGGCTCGCCGTAGGGCGTGCGCACCACGCGCCGGTGGTGCGACTCGAGGATTGCAAGTCGCGTGAGGCCCGAGCCCCCGATGATCGCCAGCATCAACGCCTCCTCAGTGCACGGCCGACGGCACTGCGCCCGCGACCACATCGCGCGGTGCGGCGATCGACGCGCCGGCAGCGCCCGTGGCGTAGGCGAACGCGCGCTCGCACTGGATGCGGACCGTGTCGAGCACGGGCAGCGCGCAGCCCTCCGGATCCACGGCCAGCGGCAATTCGGTGCAGCCCAGCATCACCGCATCCAGATGTGCGTAGCGCGCGATCATTGCGTGCAGCGCGTCGCGATATTCGCTGCGCCACTCGCCGCGCGCGAGCGGCGACTGGATCGCCTGCACCTGTTCGCGCTCGCGCTCGTCGGGTATCACCGCCTCGATGCCGTGCCCGGCGAGCCGCCGCGCGAAGAAGCCGTCTTCCATCGTGAACTTCGTCGCGAGCAGCAGTACCCGGCGCAGGCCGCGCGCGAGTGCCACTTCGGCCGCCGCGTCGACGATGTGAAACAGCGGCATCGGCAGCGCCAGCCGCTCACTGAACGTGTCGAGCGACTTGTGCAGCGTGTTGTTGCCCAGGATGATGCAATCGGGGCGGCACGCTGCGAGCGCGCGCAGTTCGGCCTCCAGCAGCGGCGCGATGCCGGCGAAGGCCGACTCGGGCACGCCCGCGCCGGGATAGCGGCTGCGGATCTCGTGGTAGTCGATGCTGTACACGAGCAGGCGCGCGCAGTGGTGCCCGCCGAGGTGCTGCTGCGCGAGCTCGTTCAGCACCCGATAGTAGATGAGGGTCGATGGCCAGCTCGTGCCCCCGAGCACGCCGATGAGCTTCATCGCTGTCACCGCGGTCTGCCGGGAGCGGGCGACGCGGCGGCGAGGGCCGGGCCCGGGTGACATCCGGGTGCACGCCCGCTGCAGCCGTACGCGCCGGGCGCGCGCACCGATGCGCGTCGCACGCCTGCCCTCACTGCGTGCTGCCCAGCGCGTAGATCGCCGGCAGGTTGCGCCACGCGCCGTGCACGTCCATGCCGCAGCCGAACACGTAGCGGTCGGGCACGGTCACACCGACGAAATCGGCCCGGATCGGCTTCACCCGCGAGCCGAGGTCCTTCTCGCACAGCACGGCGCTGTAGAACGCGGCGGCACCCTGCTCGAGGAAGCGCGCGCGCACCGCGGCGAGCGTTGCGCCCTCGTCGAGGATGTCGTCGATCACCAGCACCGTGCGCCCGGCGATCGGAACGTGCGGAGCGACCGGCCAGCTCACCTGACCGCCCTGGGTGCCGCCCCGATAGCGCGTCACGTGGATGAAATCGAACTCGAGCGGAAAGTGCAGCCGCGGCAGCAACTGCCCGGCGAACACCACGCCTCCGCCCATCACCGCCAGCACCAGCGGCAGCGCATCGCGCAGCTTCGCCTCGGCCTGGGTCGCGACCCGGCGCACCGCCGCATCGATCGCCGCCTCGTCGTGAATCAGATCGGCGGACTCCAGAACCTTCCAGGCTTCGGCTTGGGCGAGCATCGGCTGCAGTGAGACGTCAGTAGCGATTGCGCGAGTCTAAGCGATCATCGGTGCGCCGTGCCGGCAGCCGTGCGCGGCCCCGCCAGCGCCCCGGCGCGATGCTGCGCGAACCGCGACGCGGGCGATGGTCCACGCCCGCCTGCCGCACCGCGCGCAGCCCCGCGTCGACGCCTGCCGCCGCGGCAGTGCTCGTCA
>CANGUQ010000047.1 GCA_947456915.1 Betaproteobacteria bacterium | reverse complement strand
GGCGTGCATGGTGTTCGGCCGTGTGGCCCGGGAACAGGCGGGAACTGTGCACGCTACCCGCGGGCCTTCGTCGATACGCCCGCCGAAAACCACCGGTTGCGGCAGAAACGGGCCAGCCACTCAGGCACGCGCGTGCGCGATGCGCTGGGCAAGGTCACGCAGTCGACCTGCGACCGCATGGGCCGGCTGGTGAGCGTCGCGCGCCCGATCGGCCGATCGGCACGTTCAGCTGCACCTACGACCAGCTGGGCAACCGCCTCACCGAGCCCCCGGCGTTCGCCAAGCAGAAATCGGCGGCCTTGCTTGGCAGGTTGTTCCGTAAGCCATGGATCGAGGGCTGCATGCGGCGCGCGCGCCACCGGGTGCAGTCACACACCACTGACCGGTTCGCGGCGCAAGGCGAGAAGGGTGACGTCGTCGGCCAACTCGCGCTCGCCGGTGAAGCTGATGACACGCGTCTTCACGCAGCTTGCGAGATCGCTCGGGGAGGCTGCCGCGGATGCCTCGAGCAACGCGCGCAGCCGGTCTTCGCCGAACTGCTCGTCGTCAGGACCCCTGGCTTCGGTGACGCCATCGGTGAACATGACAAGGACGTCCCCCGGGCCGAGCCGGGTGCGGAACTGCTGGTAGCCGACCGACGGACTCACCCCGACGGGAGGGCACGCGCGTGTGGTGAGCGGCATCACGGCGCCGTCGGCGCAGATCTTCAGCGGATCCGGATGGCCGGCGTTGCAGTAGACGATGTCGCCGGTCGCGAGATCCATGCGGGCCAGAAACAGGGTCACGAACATCAGGTTCGGATTGCCTTGGCACAGCTCGGAATTGACCGTCTGCATCAGCTCCCCCGGATCCGGCGAGTGGCCATAGGACGCAGCCACGTTCGCCGCGAGCCGCACGACGGACTTGCAGCGGGCCATGAACAGCGCGGCTGCCATGCCCTTGTCCGCGACGTCGCCGATGACCACCCAGCCATGATCTGCACCGAAGAAGAAGTCGTAGAAGTCTCCCCCGACGATGCGCGCCGGCATCATGAAGCCAGCGAGCCTGACCGGCCTTTCCGGTACGGGCGGCGGAAAGCTGGCGGGCACGAGACCCAGTTGTATCTCCTGCGCCGCGCGGATCTCGTCGTTGATTCGCTCGAGATGACGCCGGGTACGCAGTTCGGCCTCGCGCAGATCCTGCAGGGCGGTTTCGAGCGAGCCGTTCACTTCGTTGAAACGTTCCAGTACACGGTTATAGTAGCGCGCGATGATCCCGGCCTCCGTGTGCGGCTCGATGGCGACCGCGGCACGGAAGTCGCCGCTTTCGCTCTGACGCTGCATGTCCGTCACCAGATCATGCAGCGCCGTGGAGGCACGATGCTCCGATACGTTGAGCCCGATCTGCTCGGCCGCTGGGTCCACACGCAGTCGAACGAGGCGACCGATCAGCCAGAGTGCGGGCAGAGCGAGGCCGAGGCCGGCGACCGCGGCGGCCGCACATCCGAGCGCCTGGATACCCAACTGCGTCAGACGATCTCCCGCGGGCAGCAGGGCAGGGTCTGCGAACATCGCGACTGCGAGAGTTCCCCAGAGCCCAGCGCCGAGATGCACCGGAACGGCCCCGATCGCATCGTCGATCCGGCACCGCACGAGCAGCGCTGACACGGCCAGAGCAACCACACCACCGATCGCCCCGATCACAAGTGCCGACGGCGCGGAGACGATGTTGCAGGAGGCGGTCACCGCGACCAGCCCGGCGAGCGTTCCGTTCAGGATCGCCAGCGGTTCCGGGTAACCCTTGTGCAGCACCGATGCCGCGAGGGAAGCGAGTCCTCCGGCGATAGCCGCGAGAAGGGTGTTCAGAATGACCTTCGGTAGACCCTCCGTCACGCCGAGCGTGCTGCCGCCGTTGAACCCCATCCAGCCGAGCAGCAGGATGAAGATGCCGAGTGCAGCGACCGGCAGGTTGCTGGGCTCGATCGGCCGCTCCCCCGGGCCGAAGCGGCCGATACGAGGGCCGGTAAACAGTATCGCTGCAAGCGCGACCCAGCCGCCGATCGAGTGCACCACGGTCGACCCCGCGAAATCGAGAAAGCCCAAGCCCTTGAGCCAGCCGGGCGTGCTGCCAGGCGCGACGCCCCCCCATGCCCAGTGGCCGAACAGCGGGTAGATCAGACCGCCAGCCAGGGCTACGACGGCGCAATAGGCGCCGAAGCGCATCCGCTCCGCCACCGCGCCGGAGACGACGGTTACGGCTGTGCCGCAGAAGGCGAGTTGAAACAGAAAGAAGGCGATCGGTCCCGCGCCCTCCCCCGTGAAAGGGCCGATGCTCGAGCCGATCAGGCCGAAATGGCTATCGCCGAACATGAGCTCGAAAGCAAAGAGATAGAACAGCAGCCCGGCGATCAGCCAATCGGCCAGGTTCTTGATGGCGACGTTGATGTTGTTCTTCGCGCGGACCAGCCCGCATTCCAGGCAGAGAAAGCCAGCCTGCATGAAAAGCACCAAGGCCGTGGCGCTGAGTACCCATGCGATGTCAAGTGGCGTACTGGGCATGATCCCGTACCTTCAATGTTCCCAGTGCAGCGCGAGGTGTACGGTGCTGTCGCGTCGCTGTACGTCAAGCCTGTCGGTTTCGCGGCGTACGACGAAGGAGGCCAGCCTGGCTTCCGCATCAGGATCGTCGAGCATTGCGCGCGCATCAGGTGACGGTCCCTCGAAGGTCGGTGCCCGGCCCTCGTAGCGGAGCTCGACGTCGAGGTTGAACTCGTCGAATGCGAGTTCGACGGCGATCGGTCCGTCGGCGAGTCCGGCGCCGCGGATGAGTTCCAGCGCCTCGGCGAGCGCCGTGCTCGCCCGCTCCACGACCTGCGCACGCGCGCCCTGCACCTGGCCGAAGAGGGCAAGCGCCCGACATGCCTCGGCGATCGCGCCGGGACCAGGCTCGACGAGCAAGGACTGCCGCTGCTGGATGCCGTACCTCGAGAGGGTATGCAGCACGAGCGCACCGAGCAGACCGACGCAGAGCAGGACCCCGCTGGCGAGGCCGGCGGCCGTCGCGCCTTCCAGGATCAGGCCCGGCCTCGCCTCCATCGCGACCGCCACCACGAACGGAAGTCCCACGACGATGCTGCGCCTCTGGTCGAGCAGACGGGACGTCAGGATCTGCATCCCCTGAATGCAGGTGAACACGGAGGAGAAGAGAAGTGTCGCCGCGATCACCGCATTGGGAACCGCAGCAAGCAGGACGGCGACGCTGCCGGAGAGCCCGGCGAGGAAGCACAGGCCTGCCAGCGGGAGTGCAACCACGCGGCTGGTGACGCCCGCCGCCATCGACAGCCCAACGGAGGAGGTCGCCGCATTCGTGCCGACCGTACCGAGCGCACCAGCCAGTATTGTGCCGGCACCGTCCGCAGCCACCCCGCGCCGGACGGTGTTCACTTCGAGTCGGACCCAGCCGAGGTCGTTCGCGCGCTGCGCCGCCGCGATGGCCCCCATCGCCTTGAAGCCTGCGACGATGGCGCAGACCGCAAAGAGCGGCAGGAACTCCGGAGCGAAGCTGGGCGCGGCAAGGGGAAGCGCCGGCGCACGCAGAAGCGAGGCACCCTTCAGGTGGGACAGGTCGATCGTGCCAAGTGCCGCGGCCAGCAGGCATCCCATTCCCATGCCGAACAGCGCTGCATTACGTCGGAGTACGCCATCCGTGATGACCGCCGCCACGACCGATCCGAAGAGGGCAGCACCGCCGACCATGACGACGCCCGCCATCGGCTCGTCCACTGCGGCCTGCTGGAAGAGCGCCACCGCGGCATAGCCGGCGGACAGTCCGGCCAGCAGCACCACGAGCCCGACCAGCTCCGGCGCAAAGACCCACCGCAGGCGGCGAAACAGCAGCCCCAGCGTGATCTCGACGGTGCCGGCAATCAGGAAACAGCCCGCAAGCAGCGGCAACCCACCCTGATTCAGGGCGGCCAGCCCCGGGCCGAGATACACGGCACTGTGGACCGGCACTACCAGGAAACGGGAGCCGAACGGTCCGGCACCAAGACATTGCAGCAGTGTCGCAGCGCCGAGCGCGATCCAGGAGATCTGGATGAAGCCAAGCGTCTGCTCCGTATCGAGCCCGGCCGCGCGAGCGACGGCGAGCGGCACCGCGAAATAGGCCAGCTGAAGCGCCAGAAGCTGAAGAGCGGTCAGTCCGGCGATGAGCGGCGGCGGTCGCTCGTCGACGCCGTACAGGAGATCCGGGGACCGGCCATGACCGATCACCTTGCCGTGCCGTGGAACCAGGCGATCGCGTCGTTCTTCGAAGGAAAGACAGGCAGCAGATCGAGAAAGCCCCCGAGCTCGAACAGCGATCGGATGCGCCCTCGCAGCCCGCAGATGGCCAGCTTCCCGCCCGCCCCGCCCACGGCGCGGCTGAGCAGAAGAAGGATGCGAAACCCCGCGCTGCTCATGTACTCGAGCTGGTCCAGGTCGAGCACGATGTTGCAATCGCCACGTGCGACGACGGCCATCAGCCGCTGCTGGACCCCCGCCGCGTTTGCGCTGTCAACGAAGCCCGCAAGCTCGACGACGAGCGCATCTTCGGCGCGAAGTTCGGTCAAGTTCACTTCGGACAAGGAGGTCATCGCCGTCAGGCCATACGCCGGATGACGAGCCGGTTGAGCCCACCCTGGCGGCTGTAGTGCCAGTCGGTGACGAGGTTGCGCACGAACAACAGCCCAAGCGCGCCAGTACGCTCGCTCGCCGTCTCGGTGGTTAAGGGCTCCGGGCGGTAGGTAGTCGGGTCGAACGCAATGCCATCGTTGGTGATCTCGACCTCAACCCCGCCGCCTTGCGTCGTCAGGACGACCTCCGCGCTGCTCGAGGCAGATCCAGACCCGTACTGCAACGCGTTGCTCAGCAACTCGTCGAGGATGATCTTCAGGTCGACCGCGACCGTCTTGTCGATTTGCGCCTGGCTTTCCATCTCGTCCACCGCCTTCGTCAACGCGCGGAGCTGGGTGGCGTTGCGTATCGTGAATACATATCGTGACTTCATGGTGCGGGAGAACTGCTGGAGGTTCCGGCCGCGGGGAGGAGCGTGTTGCGCTCGAGGGGCGGGGCGCGGTCGATCGACTATGTGATCGCGATCACGCGCCTTCGGGACACGATGGTTCAGCCACCGCGATCAGCCTGTCGGGAACCGCAGCCCGGTTCGCCAACGCGAACCCGGTTGCCAGCTCATGCCCGGTACGGGGCGCATCGTCGCGGGTATGGCGACACCACCTGCGCCTTGGCCAGACCGCCACGAATCGCTGCGCCGGCTGATTGTCACCGCGAGCTGTCGCGAAGGCCATACTGCAAACGCAGTATGGGCGCCGCCAGGGTGCACTCAGCCCCGCTGCGAGACGTCGGGGGGCAGGTTGCGCATGGCCCACACCGTGAGCTCGGCCGTGTTGTGCACGTCAAGCCTTTCCATGATGTTCTGGCGATGGGTGCGCACGGTGTGCACGCTCAGCGACAGCATGGCGGCGATGTCCTGGCTCGACCTGCCCTGGACCAGGTGGGCAATGATTTCCAGCTGGCGCGGCGTCAGCCCGGACGACGTCGGCTTGACGGTATTGGCGACTTCGGCAACCGCCGGGCTGATGTAGCACAGACCGCGCAGCACCGCCGGGATCGCGCGCTGCAGCTCCTGGCTGTCCTCGTGCTTGACCACGTAGCCGTCGGCGCCAGCCGCCAGCGCACGCCGGATGGCGGCGGGGTCGAGGATGCCGGTCAGGATCAGGATCCTGGTGTCCGGAAAGCCGTTCTTGACCTCGCGCGCGATGTCGACGCCGTGGCCGTTCGGAAGGTCGAGATCGAGGAGCAGCAGGTCGGGGCGCAGCCGTTCCACCAGTGCCAGCACGTGCGCGCCGTTTCCGGTGTCGCCCGTGACCTCGAGCGCCGGATCGAGCGAGAGCAGCATCTTCAGGCCCTCGCGCACGAGGGTGTGGTCTTCGGCGATCAGGACGGTGGCGGGCGGCATGGGCGGCGGCACGGTTGCGGGGCTTCGATCATCATATAGACTGCGCCGGTGAAAACCGCAGCCAGAACGATCCCGCCCGACGCGGCCGGCGGCAACGCCGGCAGCGCGATGGGCGCTGACAGCGGCGCGGCTGCCGCCGTGCAGGCCGAGATGGTGGCGGTGCTGTTTCGCCAGTTCAAGCCGATCGTGTTCGGCAATCTGGCGGTGGCGATGATATTCAGCTGGTTGTTGTGGGACCGCGCCGACCGCGATGTGCTGGTCGGCTGGCTGTTGGCGGTGTTCGTGCTGACCTTCGTGCGGGTGCTGGTGATGGTCCGGTATCTGCGGCGGCCGCCGCCGACCGCGCAGGCCCTGCGCTGGGCCTGGCTGGCCACGGCGTTCTCGGGGCTGTCGGGCTTGCTCTGGGGGGCGATCAGCCTGTTGTTCCTGATACCGGACCAGCTGGTGACCATCGTGCTGGTCGGTTTCGTGCTGGCGGGGATGACCGGCGGATCGGTGGCCTCGCTGTCGGCGTTTCCGCCCGCTTACTACGCCTATGCGGTGCCGGCGGTGGTGCCGTTCATCGCGCGCACGTTCATGATCGGCGGCGAACTGTTCCAGGTGCTGGGGCTGCTGGCGATCTGCCTGCTGGGCGTCAATCTGTATTACAGCCACGTGATCTGGAAAACCGTCCGTTCGGCGGTGATGTTGCGTTTCGAGAATCTGCAGCTGATCGGCCAGTTGCAGCAGGAAAAGGAGCGCGCAGAGTTGGCCAACCGCGCGAAGTCGCAGTTCCTGGCTGCGGCCAGCCACGATCTGCGCCAGCCCGTCCATGCGCTCGGGCTGTTTGCCGGGTCTCTGGGTCTTGTGAGTCAGCAGGCGCAACCGAACCGGGAGGCGCTGGCCATGCTGGCCGGCCGCATCGAGGCCTCGCTGCGCAGCCTGGGCACGCTGTTGAGCGGCCTGCTCGACATTTCGCGCCTCGAGTCCGGCACCGTGGAAGTGCGGGTGCGGCCGGTGGCACTGGCGGAGGTGTTCGAAGACGTCGAGCGCGGATTCGCGGTGATGGCGCGCGACAGGGGGCTGCGCCTGCGTGTGGCCAGCACGCGCCTGTGGGCGCAGGCCGATCCCGTGCTGCTCAAGCGTTCGCTGGGCAATCTGGTGGAGAACGCGCTGCGCTACACGGCACGGGGCGGGGTCCTGGTCGGCTGCCGCCGGTGCGGGGCATCGATCGCGCTGCAGGTGTGGGATACCGGCATCGGCATCGATGAACGGCAGATTCCGCATGTTTTCCGGGAGTTCTACCAGGTCGAGGATGTGGTGCGCGTCCAGGAGCAGGGCCTGGGGCTGGGCTTGTCCATCGTCAGGCGCGCCGCCGACCTGATGGGCGCCCGGGTCGAGGTGCGCTCGCGTCCCGGCCGCGGTTCGGTCTTTTCGATCGTTCTCGCGCGTACGCAGGCGGCGCCCGCGCTGGCGTCGGCCCCGGCGCAGGCGCAGGCGCAGGCTGCGCCCGATATGCCGGTTTCGCTGGGCATCCTGCTGATCGACGACCAGCAGGCTGTGCTCGATGCGACGGCGGACCTGCTGCGCGGCCGGGGTCACCGGGTGCTGGCCGCGCGTACGGTCGCCGAGTCTCTTGCCCTGGCCGCGCGCGAGGATGCGCGCATCGAACTGATCCTGGCGGACTTTCGGCTGGACAGCCAGCTCACCGGAGCCGATGCGATCCGGGAGATCAATGCCCGGCTGCAGCGCCCGGTTCCCGCGATCATCATCACTGGCGACAGCTCGCCGGAGCGCATCCAGGAAGCCGTATCCAGCGGCCACCTGATCCTGCACAAGCCGATTGCGGCGGAAGTGCTGATGGCCGCCATCGCGGAAACCTCCGCGAAGACCGGGACCGTTCCCGCCAGCGCAAGATAGCCAGGCGTGCCGTGCGCCGCAGCGCACGGGGTTTCAGGGATGGGGGGGCGAGGCGCGCGGCGGATGTCCGGGGATCCCGGGTGTGGCGATGGCGGTGACTTCCCGTGCGGTCCGGCGGCGCGCCCAGGGATCAGAAGCGATGGACGTACTGCAACGCCAGGATGTTGACCGACCCGGTGTAGCGGCCGGTCACGGTGGACGACGTTGTCGTCGGTGCACTGAGCTGGCTGCGCGTGAAATTCACGTCAACGTCGGCAAGCAGGAGGTGCGAGTACGCGATGTCGATCGAACTGGTCGGCGACAGGGTCCAGCGCGCGCCGAACGAGAGCCAGGTCCGGTCGGCATCGGGCAGCCGCACGGTCCGGTGCCGGGCATCCTTCACCGGCGTCATGTCGTATGCGATCCCCGCCCGGAGCATCCATGTCGACGAGAGTCGGTAGTGAGCGCCCAGCGAGTATCGCCAGGAATTGTCGAAGTCGAAGGCCAGGATGTCGCGATTGGTGCCCGTGGCCGGGTTGACCACCGCGATCTGCTGGATGTTCGCCCACTGCGTGAAGGTCACATCGGCCAGCAGATCGAGGGCCGGCGAGATCTGCTGCACCACGCTCAGCGAATACATCGACGGCAGCACGGCCGAGGCTCGCGTGGCCCCACTGGCGGCCGAGACGACAGTGCCCGCCGGGGTCGTCGTCGTGGTACTGCCGTTCGTCTCGTGACGGATGCCGGAGCGGTAGCTGGCCCCGATCCGCGTGGCAGGCGTCACCTGCCAGAGCACGCCGGCGTTCCAGCCCCAGCTGGCGTCGTTGGCCTTGAGGTGGGTGCGCCCTTCGCTGCCCGCGCCGAGCACCACAGCGTTGGTGAGTTCAACGTCGATGCGCTGATAGTTCAGGCCGACGCCCACCGAGAGCGTGTCGGTGAGCTTGTAGGCGACCGACGGATTGATGTTGATCGACTGGAGCGCTGACTTGATGCCCTGATAGCGGCCCACCCACGAGCTGTCGTATTCGGTCTGGAGTCCGAACGGCACGCCGACACCGAGGCCGACCGACGTGCGGTCGTTCAGAGGCATCACCACATACAGGCTGGGAACGACCGTCAGGCCGCCGGGGTCACCTCCCTGGCCCCCGGTGTTGGTGCCGCCCCCCATGGCAACCGGCCGCGTGGACGAGCCCGAGAATGACGCCTGAAGGTTGATGGCGCTGCCGCCGGCCACCACCTCGGTGCGGCCGAGGCGCGTCATGCCGGCCGGATTGAAGAACACGGTCGTCGCGTCGTCACCGAGCGCTGCAGCGCCCGCGAACGCATTGCCCAAGCCGCTCGCACCCTGCGTGATCAGGGCAAAACCGGCCGCTGCCCCCTCTTCCACTCCCAGCGCCAGCGACATGGCGCTCGCCACGCCGACGAGCGCCGATTGCGCTGCCTGTTTCATGATCGTCCCTACTTCAACGAGAAAATCGACAATACATCGAGGTCGCGTGCCGCAGTCTTCGCGGCGCGATCCCGGGTTCCCTGGTCCGGTCGGTGGTGAACCGGCCGGGGGCGATGCGACGCGTTCATGGCCACGTGCGTCAGGGTGGCCTCGGTGAACACAACCGCTCGCGGCGGAAGACCGCGTTGCGCGAACACTCCGACGTCGACAGTCGCGGACGTGCGCCCGACCCGGGCCGCTTCCGCGCCGGCACTGACGGGGTCGGCGACGAGCACGATCTGCCCGAAGACGAACGGGTTGCGGCGACCGTGGCGACCCGCCCGTGGGCGAGTCGAAAGGACGGGATGCTGCCCGCGATGTCGACCCGGGCCATGATCCAGCCGCCGAAGATGTCCCCGGGTCGCGTTGACGCCGGAAGGCATCGACACATCCCGCAGGACGACCGCGCGGTTGATGGGGAGCGTGACGTCGTTCGTATCTTCCGGTGTTGTCATCGGCATTACATGAGCGCGCCCCGTACGCATTCGGGGCTGGCAAGGGTCCGGGAAGCCGGGGGTCTTCGCATCCCGGATCCCCCGATTGAACCATGCAGATGCCATCGCCCTGCAGAACCCGGGCAGGCGATCCGCCTTCTCGGGAAGAACTCCCGAGGGCTCCTCGAGCAATACGTTGTGCCTGGAGCCTCTTGGCCGGTTCCGCTGGCGGCATCGCCGCGGCCGCCGGGCCGATGTCGCTCGGGAAGTCGTCGACCATGATGCAGTCCCGCTCGGCCCGCCGGTACCGGGCGAGCGCGGCGCCTTCGTCGGCTGTGAGGATACCCAGCCAGCCCGCGCGGCATGGGGATGCAACAATACGGAGGGAATGGCGAAACGCCCTGGTCGCTTCGCCAATGTCGTGGCGATCATTCGAATCGGAACGAGACACGCATGTCAACTGTGAAGCCATCGTTGCAAACCCTGCGGATCATGCTCGGGTTCCTTTCATCGCTCGGGGTCTGCACTGGCGTCCTGGCGGCGGAGCCTTACCCGAGCGGCCCGGTGCGACTCATCGTTCCGACGCAGCCGGGCGGAAGCGTGGACATCGTCGCGCGACTGGTCGCCGCCGACCTGTCGAAACGTCTCGGCAAGCAGGTGGTGGTCGACAACCGTGGCGGCGCGGGCGGCGTCATCGGCGCGGAGATGGCGTCAAGGGCCGCTGCAGACGGCCACACATTGCTGGTCGTCAGTACGACGCAGAGCATCCAGCCGGCACTGCAGAAGCTTCCCTACGACCCGGTGAAGTCGTTTTCCCCGATCGCCAGACTCGCGAGCGGGCTGCTCGCGCTGGTCGTCCATCCGAGCGTTCCGGCCGGCTCGGCGAAGGATTTCATTTCGCTGGCAAGGCGCAAGCCCGGAGCGTTGACCTTTGCGGGCACTGGCAACGGTTCCATCGTGCATATGGCAACCGCGCTGTTCAATAACATGGCCGGCACCGATATCCTGATCGTGCAGTTCAAGAGTGCCGGTCCCGCAGTGACCGATCTGCTTGGCGGCCACAGCCACGCCATGATGGGCACGATCTCGTCCGTGCTGCCCCATATCCGGTCCGGAAAGCTCAAGGCACTGGGCACCAGCGGCGCAAGACGCAGCGATATCCTGCCCGAGGTAGCGACCATCGCTGAAAGTGCGCTTCGCGGATACGAAGCGAGCATCTGGTACGGAATGGTCGCGCCCGCGGATACGCCCTCGCCGATCATCGACAGGCTCAACAGGGAAATCAGGGCGTTTCTTGCCCAGGATGAAACCCGGAAGATGTTTCTCAACAGCGGGGTGGAAGCCGACTACCTGGGCCCAGCCGAGTTCGGTGCATTCTTCGGGCGCGAAATGCAGCAATGGGCGCGCGTCGTCAAGAAGGCCGACATCACGCTCAAGGACTAATCCGCGTCACCCGGGCGAATGGCGAACAGCTCGATCATCCCGGATTTGACGTCCGTGACATGCTCGAAACTGCGCAGCATCTGCAGCGCCTTCTCGCACTGGGCTGCGTCACCGTGGTCCTGGAACATGTCGCGGAATTTCTGCTCGACGTCGCCATCGTTCATCGGATTCCTGGCGTGTCCCTTCGGATACCGGACCTCCTCCTCCAGCACCTCTCCGGATACGGTGCGCACGCGTAGCCGGCCAGGCGCACCTTCCGGGTACTGCAGGGACAATTCCGCGCTCTCGCTGACCTTCACCTTGTGCATGAGATCCCGCACTGCCGGGTCGTTGAGGCGCTCCGGCTCGAAGGATTTCGACGTCAACTTTCCGTCGATGAAGGCCTTGGCCACCACGTACGGCATGCTGTGGTCAGCGGTTTCGCGCGTGGAAGGCGCCCAGCGCGTGGCGTCGCTCCCCATCATGCGTACCGCCGCGCCGTAGGACTCTACGTGAATCTCGCTGATATCCTGCCAGCGCACGCGCGACCGCATCTCGAGCGCGCAGAGCACACTCGACTGCCCGTGGTAACAGACCGGCAGGCTCTTGATGTGAGTGTGGGCGATCATGTGGGAATCGCCTGATGGCAGCTTCCAGTCGAATTCCCCCACGATGTTCCACAGGCCGAAGCGCCCCTCGAATACATCCGGCGGCCCGGTGAAGCCCTGCTGCGCAAGCAGGCCCGCGAACACTGCGTTGCGTGAAGCGTTCGGGCCGGCGCAGCCCTTCCAGCTGCTCAGGTCGCCGTGCCGGGTCTGCATGAGCGCCATGTTGGGGGTGAGCGCAAGCGATACCGCATTGGCCATCTGCTCGCGCGTCAGGCCCAACAGCCGGCCCACTCCCGCCACGCACCCGAGAATCGCGTACACCGGCTGATCCCACCCCCTGGAATTGATGTCAACGGAGTCGGCGAAACTGCAGTAGACGTCGTAGGCGAGAACCACTGCATTGATTACCGATCGGCCATCCGCGCGCAGATGGTCGGCGACAGCCAGGATGCCGGACAGCATATCGCTTGGGTGGCCTCGGCTCTTGCCAAGATAGGTGTCGCTGATATCCAGATAGCGAAGCATCACTCCATTCGTGAATGCGGCTGATTCCATCGTGGTCTGCAGGCTGCTGCCCCAGATCCCGGCCTCCCCGCACTGCGAGTAGCGCCGCGCCATACCGCGCGCCGCCCGGCTCAGCGGTTCGTCATAGGCGGCTATGGCACTGGCAAACGCATCCATGAGCCGGCGCTTGCACTCGTGCACCGTTGCCGGGGAAAGCGCTGCGTACTCTGCGCTCATCGCAAAATCAACGAGCCGCGCTGTAGTCTGGTCCATGCTGGTTCCTCAACGTCTGTGCTGTTGTCCGAGGGCGACTGCTGCAGGGGCAACAATAGCGCGAAACGGCTACGGCCTCTGAGGCTCTCCTTCACCAAGAAGGCGAACAATGTCGCGTTCATCGGCGGTACAGGAACCGGCAAGACGCACCTGGCCACAGCGCTGGGCGTGTCGGGGATCACCCGGCGCGGCAAGCGGGTGCGCTTCTACGCCACCGCCGATCTGGTGAACCTGCTCGAGCGCGCATCTGCGCGTGTCATCCCGCGGCCGCTCCGATGCCCTGCGCATGCCGGTCGGGCCAGCCTACTCGGCGGCGATTCCTGCAGCGCGGATCACCCGCGTCCACCGCTCGAAGTCGGCAGCGATGAACGCCGCGAATTCCTCGGGCGTGCTGCCGACGGGTTCGGCACCGGCTGCGAGCAGCTTCGCACGTACCTCGCTGCGGCGCGTGAGCCGTCCGATCTCGTCGCTCAGCGCGGCGACGATCTCCTTCGGCATGCGCGCCGGGCCGAGCACGCCGTACCAGCCCATCACCTCGAAACCGGGCACGCCTGCCTCGGCGATCGTCGGCACACCGGGATAGGCCTGCGAGCGCCGGCTGCTGGCGATCCCGAGTGCGCGCAGCTTCCCGCGCTGCACGTGCGGCAGCGCGGAGGCGGCCGTCGGGAACGAGAAGTCGACCTGGCCGCCGAGCAGGTCGGTCATCAGCGCACCCGTGCCCTTGTAGGGCACGTGAACGAACTTCAGGTTCGCGCTCACCTGCAGCAGTTCCCCGACGAGGTGACCGGGTGAGCCGATGCCCGAGGAGGCCTGGGTGAGTTCGCTGCGGCGCGCGAGCGCGAGGAACTCCTTCAGACTGCGCGCGGGCACCGATGGATTGACCACCAGCACGTTCGGGATGTCGGCGAACAGCGAGATCGGGCTGAAGTCGCGGACCGGGTCGTAGCGGATCCGGCTCTGCAGGATGGGGTTCGTCGTGTGACCGGGGGAGGCGACGTACAGCGTGTATCCGTCGGGCGCTGCCCGCGCCGTGAGGTCGGCAGCGATCGCGCCGTTCGCACCGGGCCGGTTGTCGACGATGAACTGCACGCCCCACACCTCGCCCAGCCCCTGCGCGATCATCCGGCCGGCGATGTCGGTGAAGCCGCCCGGGACGAAACCGACGAGGATGCGCGGTGGCCTCGCCGGCCAGCCCGCGACGGTCTGTGCGCCCGCATCCGGGGCGGGCACCAGTGCGGCCGCAACTGCCGCGCAGACGATCGCGCAG
>CANGUQ010000046.1 GCA_947456915.1 Betaproteobacteria bacterium | reverse complement strand
TCGCGGCCATGTTCTTCGGCGGCGCATTCGACGGACTCTCCGCCGGAGACTTCATGATGTTCGCGCTGCTTGCCGGCGTGGCGTTCCTGATCTTCCGCATGATGCGCAGCCGCGCACAGCCGGCGGGTGCTTACCGGATGAGTACTGGCGACAGCGCGCCGGCCGCCATGCCGCAGGGCGCGGGCGGCGCCGCGATGCCGGTGGCCCCGGCCGTCGCCGAGGGGCGCATTCCGGCGGATTTCGACGTGCAGGGGTTCGTGCGCAACGCGAAGATCTCGTTCATCCGCCTGCAGGCGGCGAACGACTCGAAAGACCTCGGCGATATCCGCGACTACACGACCCCCGAGGTCTACGCCGCGATCGCGATGGAGATGCAGGAGCGCGGTGAAGCGGCCCAGCGCACCGAGGTCGTGTCGATCGACGCGACGCTGCTGTCGGTGGTAACCGAAGGCGACAAGCAGATTGCGAGCGTGCGCTTCACCGGTCTGATCCGCGAGGACAACGCGTTCAACCCGGAACCGGTCGACGAGGTCTGGCACGTCGAGAAGAGCCTTGCCGACCGCAACGCGGCATGGCTGATCGCCGGCATCCAGCAGGTCGAGGACAACGCCGCTGCAGGGGCCTGAACACCCCCGCACCGGAACAGTCCGGCAGTACGAAAAAGGGGCCTGGCCCCTTTTTCGTCGCTTTCTGCAAGGGGCCAGGCCCCTGTTACAAAGCTGACGAGCGGGAAGGGGTGGGCTCGTGGCGGGGGCTGTCGGCCTGCGTGCCCGGGCGCAGCAGCCGTGCGTGTGCCTCGCGGTGAACGGCCCACCGCGCTACCGGCACAGTCGGCTGGAGGTTTTTCGGGGATACTCGGCGGATGCGCCTGCCGTTCGAGCCGATGCTGATCGGCGCCCTCAATCACATGCTGGCTGCGCAGTCGTGGGCACGCGACCGCCTGCGGCCGCACGCTGGCGACGCAGTGCGGCTCGAACTCGGGGCAATCGTGATCGAGCTGGCGATCGACGATCAGGGCCTGTTCACCGCGGCAGCAGACAGCGTGCCGACCGTGACGATCGCCGTGCCGCTGTCGGCGCTGCCCGCGTTGATGGCACGCGACCCGCAGGCGCGCCGTCAGATCGGCGTGAGCGGCAACGTCGGGCTGGCGGCCGATCTGGAGTATCTGTTCGTGCACCTGCGCTGGGACGTCGAGGCTGACATCAGCCGTGTCGTCGGCGACATCGCTGCGCACCGGATCGTCCGCGCGGGCGAAGCCGTGGCGCGAGTGCCCGGCGAACTCGCCGCCTCCCTCGCGCGCTCGGGGCGCCAGTTCCTCACCGACGAGCAGCCCGTGCTTGCCCGCGCCGAAGAGGTCGCCGCGTTCGTCACCGGGATCGACCACCTGCGCGACGACGTCGAACGCCTTGCCAAGCGTATCGACCGGCTGACGGCGGCGCGGCACGGCTGATCCACCCGGCAGCGGCTGCCGCGCGCAGCGTCTCGGTCCCGGGCGCGAGCCGCACCACGCAGCGCAGATCGCAGCGCGGCCGGCACGGCATCACGGCCCGTGCTTCGGTCGGAGCTGACTCCCGCGCGGCGAAGTCGGGCGCCGCCGCACCTGAGTGGCTGCTGCCGAGCGGCATCGGCAGGCGGTCTCAGTCGACCTGGATCCCGGCGCCGCGAATCACCGTCTCCCACTTGCCGATTTCGGCGCGGATGAATGCCTCGAACTCCGCTGGCGTGCTGCCTACCGGCTCGGCGCCCAGCGCAGTGAAGCGCTCGCGCACATCGGGGGTCTTCAGCACGGCCACGACATCGCGGTGCATCTTGTCCACGACCGCCTTCGGCACGGCGGCCGGCCCGAGCAGCCCGAACCACAGCGTCACGCTGTAGCCGGGCACGCCGGACTCCGCAACCGTGGGTACCTGTGGCATCGCGGTCGAGCGGCGCGGGCTGCCCACAGCGAGCACGCGCAGCTTGCCCGTCTTCACCGCCGGGCCGATCGAGATCATGTTCTCGAAGATCATCGCCGCCTCGCCGCGCATCAGGCCCGTGATCGACTCGGTGCCCTTGTACGGCACGTGCACGATATCCGCCCGGGTCAGGCTCTTGAACAGCTCCATCGCCATGTGCGGCGAACTGCCGTTGCCGCCGGAGGCATAGTTGAGCGCGCCCGGCTTCGCGCGCGCGAGCGCGAGCAGCTCCTGCACCGACTTCACCGGCAGCGACGGGTGCACGGCGAGGAAGGTGTCGATCGCCACCACCTGGGTGATCGGCGTGAAGTCGCGCAGCGGGTGGTAGTTCAGCTTGCGGTACAGGCTCAGGTTGGCCGCGTGGTTGAGCCCGACCATGATCTGCGTGTAGCCGTCGGGTGCCGTCCTGGCGACGATGTCGGCCGCGATGTTGCCGCCTGCGCCGGGGCGGCTGTCGACCACGATCTGCTGGCCCCAGCTGGCGGCGAGGCCCTGCGCGAGGATCCGCGCCAGGCCATCGGTGGCGCCGCCCGGCGGAAACGGCACGACCAGGCGGACCGCGCGCTGCGGGAAGTCCTGCGCGTGGCCGGTGGCAGCAGTGGCGCCCAGCGCACATGCGGCAAGCAGCGCAAGCACCCGGGGCAGCGCTTGGCGTGGGCCGGGGTGGGCAGCGTGCCGGGTCGGGTGCGGGACGAAGCGGCTCTGGGACATGGGGCCTCCTGATGACGGGTTCGGCGCGTCGGCATCGCAGGGACGCAACCGATCCCTGCGCCACGAGCGGGTGATGCGATCGGCGCGCAGCCGACACTGTACGGCACGCCGGCATCGGCGCGGCGCCCGACAGGCACGGGCGCTGCCGCGCGCGCCGTGCGATCATCGGATGCAAGAGGCGCGCCCGTTTACCCCGACACTTGCGAGTTGCAGATGAAGCTGACCCTGATCGAAGCCTTCCGCGCGCTGTTCTACGCGCCGTTCTACGCGACCGAGGCGCTCGGCGCCTATGCAGCCGAGGGGCTCGACGTGAAGATGATCACGCCGGAGAGCTCGGCGCACACGATCCGCATGCTCGCCGAGGGCGCCGGGCAGGTGTCGTGGGGCGGGCCGATGCGGCTGATGCTGGCGCTGCATCAGAATCCCGCGTCCGACGCGGTCGGCTTCTGCGAGGTGGTCGGGCGTGATCCGTTCTTCCTGATCGGGCGCACGCCCAGACCGCAGTTCAGGCTCGCCGATCTGGTCGGTCCGCGGGTGGCGGTGGTGAGCGAAGTGCCCACGCCGTGGGTCACCCTGCGCCGTGATCTGCAGCTCGCGGGCATCGACCCGGCGCAGGTCGCGCTCGCGCCAGACCGCACGATGGCGCAGAACGTGGCGGCGCTGCGCGCCGGCGAGGTCGACGTGATCCAGCTGTTCCAGCCCGATGTACAGACGCTGCTGGCCGAGGGCGTCGGGCACCTGTGGTACCGCGCGGCCGAGCGCGGGCTCGCCTGCTACACGACGTTCAACACCACGCGCGCATTCATCCGCGAGCACCCGGAAGCGGTGCTGGCGGTCACGCGCGCGATGTACCGCACGCAGAAGTGGATCGCCGCGCACCCGGGCAGCGACCTTGCCGCAGTGGTCGCCCCGTACCTGCCCGACGTGCCGCGTGCGACGCTGATCGCCTGCTGCGACGAGTACAAGGCCTCCGGCGTGTGGAGTACCTCGCCCGTGGTGCAGCGTGTCGGGCTCGAGTGGAAGCGTGATGCCATGCACGCGGCCGGAGCGATCGGCATTGCGCATCCGTACGAGGCGTACATCGATCCGCAGTTCGCGCAGCGTGCGGTCGCCGAAGACCCGCCCTCGATCTGAACCTCGAATCGAGTGTCCCGATGTCGCACCCGATGCGGTCTGTAGTGCTTCGCCCCGCGCGCCCGGACTGAGCGATCGATGCGGCTGCTGCGGCTCCTGCGCATCCTGCAGGTCACCTATCGCTACGGGCTGGACAGTTTCGTGCTCGGGCACGAGCGGTTCCGCGCGCTGCGCCCGCTGCTGCGCAAGGCGGGCGCTCGCCGCGCGGACGCGCCGCGCGGCGAGCGCCTGCGCATGGCGCTGGAAGACCTCGGCCCGATCTTCGTGAAGTTCGGGCAGGTGCTGTCCACCCGCCGCGACCTGATCCCCACCGACATTGCCGACGAGCTCGCGCGGCTGCAGGACCAGGTGCCGCCGTTTCCCACCGTGCAGGTGTACGAGACGCTCGAGCGCGTCTACCGCAAGCCGGTCGATCAGGTGTTTGCCAGTTTCGATGCGCAGCCGATTGCCAGCGCGTCGGTGGCGCAGGTGCACTTCGCGGTGCTGCCCGACGGGCGCGAAGTCGCGGTGAAGGTGCTGCGTCCCGGCATCGCGCGCGTGATCGAGAATGACCTCGGGCTGCTCGACGCCGCAGCAGGATTGATCGAGACGCTGTGGGCCGATGGCAAGCGGCTGCGCCCGCGCGACGTGGTGCGCGAGTTCGAGAAGCACCTGGTCGATGAACTCGATCTGATGAAGGAGGCGTCCAGTGCCAGCCAGTTGCGGCGCAACTTCGTCGACTCCGCGTTGCTGGTGGTACCGGAGATCTACTGGGACTGGTGTGCCACCGACGTGCTGGTGATGGAGCGCATGCACGGCATTCCGATCTCGCACATCGACGAGATCCGTGCCGCAGGTATCGACATCCCGGCACTGGCGCGCGCGGGCGTGGAGATCTTCTTCGCGCAGGTGTTCCGCGACGGCTTCTTTCACGCCGACATGCATCCGGGCAACATCTTCGTCGGCGCCGACGGGCGCTACATCGCGCTGGACTTCGGCATCGTCGGCACCCTGACCGACGTCGACAAGAACTATCTCGCGCAGAACTTCCTCGCCTTCTTCCGTCGCGACTACAAGCGCGTGGCGATGGCGCATCTGGAAGCAGGGTGGGTGCCGCCGAACACGCGCGTGGACGAATTCGAGGGCGCGATCCGCGCGGTGTGCGAGCCGATCTTCGACAGGCCGCTGAAGGAGATCTCGCTGGGCAAGGTGCTGCTGCGGCTGTTCCAGACCTCGCGCCGCTTCAACGTCGAGATCCAGCCGCAGCTGGTGCTGCTGCAGAAGACGCTGCTCAACATCGAGGGGCTCGGACGCGATCTGGACCCCGACCTGGACCTGTGGAAGACCGCACAGCCGTATCTGGAGCGCTGGATGAGCGAGCAGGTGGGCTGGCGTGCGCTGCTGCGCGGGATCCAGGACGAGGCGCCGGGCTGGGCGACGCTGCTGCCGCAGATCCCGCGGCAGGTCGCGCAGGCGCTCAAGCCCGGGCGCAACGACGCGCTGGTGGTCGAACTGCGCCGGCTGATCCGCCAGCAGCGCAGGCAGACGCTGCTGCTCACGGTGATTGCGGCGACGTTGCTCGCGTTGCTGGGGTGGCAGGTGTTTGCGTGGTGGTAGTCGCCCGACTCGTTCGGGCTGCTTCCTTCGCTCTTCCGGGTTGACGAATCCGATCGCTCGTCGCGGCGGCGAGGCAGGCGCAGCCATGAGCTGTCGTGTCGCACCGAGGATGTCGACGACAGGCTCGTCCCGAGAGTCGATGCGCCGCTCCAGCTCTGCGAGCCTGCCGGCCCGGCGCCTTGTGCGACGCGATCAAGTCGCGCATGCGCACGACGGCGCGCACGACGTGGACCGAAGTCTCGGTGGCGCGAGCCGAGTCGAGCACGATGGCCGCCATCAGGGCGCCGTGTTCGGTAAACGCCAGAGGACGCTTGCGGCAGCCGCCACGGCCACGGCCGTTTGATGTCGCAAATCGCGACATCAACGCGTCGAACTCCTCGCCGGTGAGCTGGAAGGCGAAGTCCTCGGGGAAACGCCGCTGATTGCGGCGCACTTGCTCATCGAGGCGGCGAGTCTGCACACCGTGAAGCTGCGCCAGACCGGCATCACGCAGCACACGCTGCTCGCGTGCGAAGCGGGGGCAGTGCGTGATGGCGTCGAGGGTCGCAGTGGTCGACTTCAAGCGTGGCCTGCCCTCTTTCGCGTGGTCCGCGCGGCGACTCCCAGGTATCGGGCGTCGTTGTCAGGCTGGCAGACGTCAGAACGCCAGCGAGTCCCGCGGCAGGACAAGCGGCCTTGGATCAACCCTTGTTCGGGCGGGCGTGCCGTCGCGGAAACTCCGTCGTTCGCGTGGATGCCTCCCAGGAAGGGATGGCGGAACGTGCCGCCCTTGGCACGCTCGTTGCGTCCGGGCAAACTTGCGCCCGCGTCGTTTTCGCCGAGGTCTCCATGCTGATCACCATCGTCGCCCTCTACCTGTTGCTCTCCATCGGCATCGGCCTGTATGCCGCCAGCCGCGTGCACGACGCGAAGGACTTCATGGTCGCCGGGCGCAGCCTGCCGCTGTACATCAGCCTGGCCACGGTGTTCGCCACCTGGTTCGGCGCGGAGACCGTGCTGTCGGTGTCGGCCACCTTCACCCGCGACGGCCTGGGCGGCATCGTCGCCGACCCGTTCGGCGCGAGCGCCTGCCTGCTGCTGGTCGCGCTGTTCTTCGCGCGCTCGTTCTACCGGATGAACCTGCTCACCATCGGCGACTTCTACCGCAAGCGCTACAACAAGCCGGTGGAGGTGATCACCAGTTTGGCGATCGGCCTGTCCTACCTCGGCTGGACATCGGCGCAGCTCACCGCGCTCGGGCTGGTGCTGATGGTGCTCTCCGGCGGTGCGATCTCGCTGTCGACGGGAATCATCATCGGCACCGTCGTGGTGGTGGGCTACACGATCTGGGGCGGCATGTGGTCGGTGGCGCTGACCGACCTGTTCCAGACCGTGGTCATCATCGTCGGCCTGATCTCGGTGGCGGTGCTGATGGCCGGCATGGCCGGCGGCGCGGGCGTGGTGGTGCAGGCGGCGATCGACGCGGACAAGTTCGCGTTCTGGCCGAGCGGGGGACTCGCCGAGTGGCTGCCGTTCGTCGCGGCCTTCCTCACTCTGGCACTGGGGTCGATTCCGCAGCAGGACGTGTTCCAGCGCGTGACATCGGCGAAGGACGAGAAGACCGCGGTGCGCGCGTCGCTGCTGGGCGCGGTACTGTACTTCTGTCTTGCCTTCGTGCCGATCTTCATCGCGTTCGCCGCGCTCACCATCGATCCGTCGATGGCGAAGCTGTTCGAGTCCGACGACGCGCGCGAGATCCAGCGCATCCTGCCCGACGCGGTACTCGCGCAGGTGCCGCTGTGGGCGCAGGCGATGTTCTTCGGGGCGCTGCTGTCGGCGATTCTCTCCACCGCCTCGGGCGCGCTGCTCGCGCCCGCGTCGATCTTCTCCGAGAACGTGATCAAGCCCTTCGTCCGGCACATGGGCGATCGGCAACTGCTGCTCACCGTGCGCCTGGTGCTGATCACCTTCTCGATGGGTGCGCTGCTGTTCGCGCTGAATTCGCGCAGCACGATGTACGAGATGGTGCAGAACGCCTACAAGGTGACGCTGGTCACCGCCTTCGTGCCGCTGGTGTTCGGCCTGTACTGGAGGCGTGCCACCAACGGTGGCGCGGTGATGGCGATCGTGCTCGGCGCCGGCACGTGGGTCGCGATGGAGCTGTTCGGATCCGACACGATGTGGCCGCCGCAACTGGTCGGGCTCGCGTTCGCGCTGATGGGCATGATCGTCGGCTCGCTGATGACGCAGTCGCGCGAGCACCACATCGCACCGGCGCTGGAATCGGGACCGCCGCGCTGAGCACGACCCCGGCACGCAGCGCCGCCGTGTCGTCGCTGCGCGACCGGCGCGCCGGGGCACGCAGGAAGGGTGCAGAATCGGGGTCTGGTCGACTTTCCCCGGAGTACCGCGATGGCACGCCACGAGATCGAGAGCTACGCCGACGCCTATTTTTCGATGATCTGGTGCGGCCCGAAGGGCTGGCCCGAGCAGGTCAATGCCGGGCGCTGCTATCAGACCGGCCTGCTGGCGATGGCGCGGCGCAACGGCGAACCCGACGTGCTGTTTGCCGACGGGTCCACCGGCGACGGGTTCTCCTTCCGCTGGTGCCCGGCGTGGGGGGCGCCTGCGTTCAACGGCGGCAAGGGTGCGTTCCACGAACTGTGGGAGTACCTGGGCACTGCACTGGGCATGGACGTGCGCTGGGAGGAAGACCACGAAGGCGGGTTCGACGAGGCGTGGCAGCGGCTGCGCACGCTGATCGATCGCGACGTGCCGGTGCAGGTGGGGCTGCATTTCAGCGTGATCAGCGCGTGGGCCGAGGTGAATTCACCGGCGGTGGCGATCCGCGCGCAGCGTCCAGGGGCGAAGTACGGCTTCGGCCACCACGTCGTGGTCACCGGCTACGACGACGCGGCGGGCACGGTGACGATCTGGGAGCCCAACGACGATGCCGCGCATGCGCGGTTCACCTGTCCGATCGAGGCCTTCGCACGCGCGTGGGCCGCTGCCGCGCAGCGCAGCGATGGTCACTACGCGGCATGGCCGCACCACCATCCGTGGAACGACGGGCCCAGCCTGCACGACGGCTATGGTCCGTACTGCATGGTGTGGATCGAGCCGGGGCGCGACCCGCGCTGGGACATCGCGCAGTCGATTCGCCACAGCTACCGGCGCAACCTGAAGATCCTGCGTGGCGAGTATCCGAAGCCCTACGCGCTGTTCGGTAACCCGTGGATGATCCCGCACTGGGAGACCGGCGCGCCGGGCATGATGCGCTGCGCGCAGGCAGTGCTCGACGGGCGGCTGACCGACGTCGTGCTGGCCGACGGTACGCGGCGTGCGCTGTTCGCGGAGGCGCAGATTCCGAATCACGGCGTGATGGGCCGCGCCTCTGCTGCGGGCTATCTGCAACGGGTGGCCGCCGAACTCGATCAGCGCGGCCTGCCGTCGACCGCGGCAGCCAGCGCGGCCGGACGCATGCAGCGATCGAGCGACCTGTTCCGCGAACTGCGCTACGAGCGCGACGTGATGGCAGCGGGCCGACAGCTGGTGGCGATCGCCGAACTCGAACTCGCCGCGCTCGCCGACATGGAAGCTGGCTGGGCGCAGGTGCAGCAGATCACCGCGCGGCAGCCGGCGTCACGCGCTGCGTGAATCGCGGGCGGTCCTGCTCGCGCGCCGCGCCGGGCACCGGACCCGCTGCAGCGCGTGTGCTCAGTCCACCCGCGCGCCCGACGATTTCACTGCCGCCGCCCACTTGTTGATTTCGCTGCGCACGTAGGCGAGGAACTCCTCCGGCGGCATGCCCCCGGGCGTGCCGCCCAGTTGCAGGAAGCGCTCGCGCGTCTCCGGCTCGTTGATCGCCTTCACCGTCTCGCCGTACAGGCGGTCGACGATCGGTCGCGGCAGCCCCCCCGGCGCCATCAGCCCATGCCAGCCCACGACGTCGAAGCCGGGGACGGCCTCGGCGATCGCGGGCACTTCGGGCAGAACGCTCGAGCGCTTGCCGCTGGTCACCGCGATCGCGCGCAGACGGCCAGACTTCACCAGCGGCATGACCGACAGCATGCTGTCGAACATCAGCTGCACATGACCGCCGAGCAGATCGGCGTGCGCCTGCGGACTGCCCTTGTACGGCACGTGCTGCATGTCGAAACCGGCCGCCGTCTTCAGCAGTTCGCCCGACAGGTGGCTGGAGCTGCCGTTGCTGATCGAGGCGAACGACAGCTCGCCGGGCCGCTTCTTCGCCAGCGCCACCAGGTCGCGAACCGACTTCACCGGCAGCGACGGGTGCACGACCAGCAGGTTGGGCGTGGCGGCGAGCACGGTGATCATCGTGAAGTCCTTCAGCGAGTCGTACGGAAGCTTCGCGTACAGACTCACGTTGATCGCGTGCACGATCGAGCCGAGAAACACCGTGTGGCCGTCGGCGGGCGAACGCGCGACGAACTCCGAGCCGATCAGCGTGCCGGCACCGGGCCGGTTGTCGACCTGTACCGCCTGGCCGAGCCGTTCCTGCAATCGCGGCGCGACGATGCGCGCGACCACGTCCGACGGGCCACCGGGCGGGAACGGCACGACGAAGCGGATTGGCCGGGTCGGCCACGCGGTCTGCGCGACCGCTGGCAATGCCGGCAGCACACCAGCGGCGATCGATGCGAACAGGCCAGCGGCAGCCGGGGCAAGTGGGCGGGCATTGGGCATTGTGCGTCTCCGATCGGCAGTGTCCGTGCATGCCATGCAGGACACCTGCCGGGTAAGTGTCGATCGTCGCCGGCGGGTGGCGGCGGCTGGCGGGTCGGATCCAGCCACCCCTTGCATTCTAGGGTCTGGCGGAGCACTGCCGCGCCGCCGAACGCCCTGCACCGAGCAGGACGCGTACGCATCGCCCCGTCTCGATCGCACCTGCCGCCGTGGCGATCCGAGGAGCCTCCGACGCCGGGTTCACCACCGCCGGCGTGTGCCGGCGGGGCGCCTGCTATGCTTCACGCACCTTGCGGTGTCCCGCGTGCTCGCCCGTCCGGCGCAGGCGCTGCGACGGCAAGGCGGGACAGCGATCGCCGGCTCCGCCACGGCGGTATCCGGGGTGTCGCCCGCTGCAGCACCAGCGTGCGTCGCTGCGTGCGGCAGTGGTGGGCACACGGAGCCGGGGCGATCGATCAGGCGAGATGGAGGACGTGCCGATGAGGTCGATACTGAGAAGACTCGTGGTCCACGCCGTGTGCATCGCGCTGGCGGTGGCCCACGTGCCGGCCATGGCCTGCACCGGGATCTCGCTGAAGAGCCAGGACGGCGGTGTCGTCGTCGCGCGCACGGTCGAGTGGGCCCTCGGCGACGCGAAGCACAATCAGATCGCGGTGTTCCCGCGGGGCCGGGCGTTCCGTGCGCAGACCCCCGAAGGCACGAACGGGAAGGCGTGGACGGGGAAGTACGGTTTCGTCTCGGTGTCGGCCTACGATCAGCCGTTCGGGCCAGACGCCATGAACGAGCGCGGCCTGTACGTGGGCGTGTACTACTTCCCCGGTTTCGCCGATTACCGCAGGTACGAGCGCAAGGACGCGCACCGCTCGCTGAGCGTCGGCGACTTCATGCAGTGGATGCTGTCGTCGTTCGAGACGGTCGCCGAGGTGCGCAGGAACCTCGGTACGGTGGTGGTGGTGAACGTCGAGGATCCTCGCTTCGGCGGCGCTGCGCTGCCGTTTCACTGGAAGATCGCCGATGCGACCGGCGCCAGCATCGTCGTCGAGATCGTCAACGGCGGGGAGGTGAAGGTCCACGACGCGCTGCTTGGCGTGATCACCAACTCGCCGACGTACGACTGGCACCTCACCAACCTGCGCAACTATCTCAATCTCAGTCCGCAGCCGGCGGCGGCGCTGACGATCGACAAGACCGCCTTCGCGCCGCTGGGCGGCGGCTCGGGACTGGTCGGGCTGCCCGGTGACTTCACGCCACCGTCGCGGTTCGTGCGCGCGGCTGCGCTCACGGCGACGGCACGCCCGCTGCCCACCGCCGAGGACGCGGTGTTCGAGGCGTTTCGCATCCTCGACAGCTTCAACGTGCCGGTCGGCATGACGGCCCGGCGCGGTGCGACCGCGGTGGACATCGAGAGCGCGACCCAGATCACGGTCGCGGCCGACCTCGTGAACCGGCGCTACTACTTCCACACGATGAGCAACCGGGAAGTGCGCATGATCGATCTGTCGCGGATCGACTTCGCGACGGTGAAGGAACAGATCTTCGACGGGGATGCGGGCCGCCGGCACGTCGTGCGCGAGATCGTGCTCTCCGGGCAGCAGCCGGCGCGGTGAGGCCGTGATGCAGGGCGTGCCGAGCCGTCTCTTCCCCGGCGCTGCGTGCCCGGCCGCCGCCGTCCTCGGCGCGTCGCGGCGTCGCGCCGCACTCTCCCGGATCTCCTCGACCACCGCAGCTGCACGCACCCGATGACCGACCGACACCGACGCTGGGCGGCGCTTGCCTGGACCGAGTTCGCCGCGCTCGATCCCGCGTGCACCGTGGTGGTGCTGCCGGTGGCGGCGATCGAGCAGCACGGTCCGCACCTGCCGCTGGAGGTCGATGCGGCGATCAATGCGGCGGTCCTCGACGCGGCGCTTGCGCGTACCGCGCCCGGCACGCAGACGCTGACCCTGCCGGCGCTCGTCATCGGCAAGAGCGACGAGCATCAGGGGTTCCCCGGCACGCTCACGCTGAGCACCGATACGCTGATTCGCGTCTGGTACGAACTGGGCGAGTCGGTGCACCGCGCCGGCCTGCGCAAGCTCGCGATCGTCAATTCGCACGGCGGGCAGGGCCACGTCGCGCGTATCGTCGCGCAGGACCTGCGGGTGCGTCTGGGCATGGCCGTGGCGGTTGCCAATACCTACGGGTTCGGGCAGCCCGAGGGTCTGTTTCCCGAGGCGGAGCTGCGCCACGGCATCCACGCCGGCGCGGTGGAGACCTCGCTGATGCTGCACATCGCGCCGCAGACGGTGCGCGGCGAGCACGTTGCCGACTTCCCGGCAGCGTCGGCAGCGCTCGAAGACCGGGCCGGCGAACTGCGCTTTCACGGCAACGGCGCGCTCGGCTGGGCGATGCAGGATCTGAGTCCGCTCGGGGCGTGCGGCGATGCGCGGCTGGCCAGCGCGCCGGCCGGACGTGCGATCGTCGAGCATGCAGGCGCGCGTCTCGCGCGACTGCTCGACGAGCTGGCCGCCTATCCGCTCGCGGCGCTGCGCGCAGCCCCGGCGCAGGAGCGCTGACCCGTCGGGCCGAGCGCGGTCAGAGCATCCGCCGCAGCACGCCGTCGCGCCGCACGAAGTGGTGATGCAGTGCGGCGCCCGCGTGCGCGGCGATCAGCAGCGCCAGCGCGATGCCGGCGAATCCGTGCAGCGCGAACAGACGCTCGGACAAGGCGCGGTCCTGCGCCACGAGCGGCGGCAGCTCGAACAGACCGAACACGACGATCGGCGCGCCGTAGGCCGAGGTCGCCCACCAGCCGATCAGCGGCATCGCGAGCAGCAGCGCGTAGAGCCCGAGGTGGGCGACGCCGGCGATCGCGCGCTGCGCCGCCGGCAGCGCGGCAGGCAGCGGCGGCGGCGGATGACCGAGCCGCCAGCCGATGCGAACGAGGACCAGCGCCAGCAGCAGGACACCGGCCGAGCGGTGCAGATTGAATGCTGCGTCCTGCACGGTGCCCGCCGGCAGCGACATCAGCACGAAACCGGCCGGGATCATGGCGATCACCAGCAGCGCCATCGTCCAGTGCAGCACCCGCGCGATGAGCGTGTAGCGCCCGGCGGTGGCGCCGTTCACCTCAGACCGCCACCCGCAGCGGTGTCTCGCCCATCAGGTGGCCGGCCCGCCGTCGTTTCGCTTCGAGATAACTCCGATTGCCTGCGCCGACCGGGGCGAGCAGCGGGATGCGCTCGCACACGTCGATTCCGGCTGCCCCCAGCGCCGAGAGCTTGGCCGGGTTGTTGGTGAGCAGCGCCACGCGCGAGATGCCGACGGCGCCGAGCATCGTTGCCGCGGCCTCGTAGCGGCGTTCGTCGACTTCGAATCCGAGCGTGGTGTTGGCGTCCACCGTGTCCAGCCCGCAGTCCTGCAGGCCGTAGGCGCGAATCTTGTTCGCGAGCCCGATGCCGCAGCCTTCCTGCGCGAGGTACACCAGCGCGCCGCCGCCCAGCGCGGCGATCTTGGCCAGCGCCATCTGCAGCTGATCGCCGCAGTCGCAGCGCAGCGACGCGAATGCGTCGCCAGTGAGGCAGGCCGAGTGCAGCCGAACCGGGACGAAGCCGCTGGTGTCGGGGTTTCCCACGAGGATCAGCGACCAGTTCTCGCCCAGTTCGTCGCGGAACACGATCCACTCGGCCTCGGGCGCGTTGCGCAGCGGCACCGGTGCGCTCGACACCCGCCGCAGCGAGCGGGCGTGATCGGCGCGAAACGTGAACACGGCATCGGCGTCGACTCCGACCAGCGAAGACAGATCGCCGGCGGCAGCGGCCGGCAGCGACACCACCGCGGGGAGCAGCTTGGCGAGCTTGGCGAGTTCGACG
>CANGUQ010000045.1 GCA_947456915.1 Betaproteobacteria bacterium | reverse complement strand
TGATCGTCTACACCTCGGGCACCACGGGCTTTCCCAAGGGCGCGATGCACAGCCAGCGCAACTTCGCCACCGGCGGGGAGGCGTTCGTCCAGCGCGTCTGGCTACAGCCCGACGACCGGGTGCTGATCGTGCTGCCGCTGTTTCACATCAACGCGACGTTCTACTCGGTGGCCGGTACGCTCGCCGCCGGCTGCAGCATGGCGATCGTGGCGAAGTTCTCCGCCTCGACCTTCTGGTCGACGGTCGTCGACACCGGCGCGACCGAGGTCAACATCATCGAGGCGATCGGCACCATCCTGATCAACCGGCCGCGCAGCGAGTTCCGACCCGAGCACCGGCTGCGCGCCGTGTACGGCGTCCGCGGCCCGATGGAGCCGGCGTTTCGCGACGATTTCGGCATCCCGCACCTCGTGGGCGGCTACGGCATGACCGAGATCCCCGGGGTCACCTGCAACCCGATCGACGGGGCGCGCAAGACCGGCAGCATGGGGCCGCTCGGTCGTCACCCCGACCCCGAGCGTGCGTGGGCACAGTGCCGCATCGTCGATGACGAGGGCCGCGACCTGCCCGACGGCGCCGAGGGCGAACTCTGGGTGAAGACGCCGATCGTGATGCAGGGCTACTGGCGCGATCCGCAGCAGACCGCAGACGCGTTCGTCGACGGGTGGTTTCGCACCGGCGACGTCGTGCGCCGCGATGACGACGGCTTCTACTTCTTCGTCTGCCGGCGCAAGGACATCATCCGCCGCCGCGGCGAGAACATCTCCGGCGCCGAGCTCGACCGGGTGATCGGACAGCACCCGGCCGTACACGAGGCGGCAGCGATCGCGGTTGCGGCCGAACTGGGCGAGGACGACATCCTCGCGGTCGTCGCCTGCCGTCCGGGCATGAGTGCGAGTGCGCAGGAGATCGCGAGCTGGTGCCGCGAGCGGCTCGCGCCGCAGAAGGTGCCGCGCTACGTGCTGTTCGTCGACGAGCTCCCGCACACGCCCACGCACAAGATCGCGAAGGCGCAGCTGCGTGCCGACGCGGGACTCAGGGCGCGCGCGGTCGATCTGGCTGCGGGGATCGCGCGATGAGCGCGCGCGACTGCGCCGGTACGCGCGCGACCGCCAGCGCCGGCACCGCGTGCATCGCCACGCGCGGTGCACGAGCCCCCGCGCGCGTGCTCGCCGCCGCCGCGCTGGTTGTCTGCGCTGGTGCGACGCACGCGCAGGGCACCGCCGTGTTTCCGGTGAAGCCGATGCGCCTCGTGCTGCCCTACCCGCCCGGCGGGGGCACGGACAGCATCGCGCGCCCGCTCGCGCAGCGCCTGAGCGAGCAGTGGAAGCAGCAGGTGATCGTCGACAACCGCGGCGGCGCCAACGGCAACATCGGCATGGAACTGGTGGCGAAGTCGCCGCCCGACGGCCACACGCTGGTGCTCGCGCTGACCGCCCAGCTCGCGGTGAACCCGGCGCTGTACGAGAAGCTTCCCTACGACCCGGTACGCGATTTCGAGCCGGTGACGCTGCTCGGCACCGGACCGTACGTGCTGCTCGTGCATCCGTCGCTGCCAGTGAGGAACGTGAAGGAACTGATCGCGCTCGCGCGCGCCCGACCCGGGCAGATCACCTACGGCTCGGCCGGCAACGGCAGCGGTGCGCACCTCGCAGCCGAGCTGTTCACCGGCACCACCGCGACGCAGATGACGCACGTACCGTACAAGGGCGGCGGGCCGGGGCTGGTCGATCTCGCGGCTGGCAACATCCAGCTGATGTTCGCGACGTGGCTGTCGAGCAAGCCGCTGGTCGATGCCGGCCGCATCCGGCCGCTCGCGGTGAGCACCGCGCGCCGGCTGTCGGCTCTCGCGCTGCCGACGGTCGCCGAGAGCGGCATTGCCGGATTCGACGCCGGCGTCTGGTACGCGGTGCTCGCCCCGGCCGGCACACCGCGCGATCTCGCCGCGCGCATCCACGGCGAGATCGCGCGCGCCAGCCAGCACGAGGAGATGCGCGCCGTCTACGCGCGCGCGGCGATCGAGCCGCTGGGCGGCGGGCCGGACGAACTCGGCCGGTTCCTCAAGGACGAGCTCGCGAAGTGGGCACGCGTGGTGCGCGAGGCGAAGGTCAGGCTGGACTGACGCACGCCCGCATCACCTCATCCGCCCAGCCGACGCACGCTCACTTCCACGTTCATGCCCAGATAGTCGCTGGCCGAGCCGTACCACGATCCCGACAGCGGAATCGCCTGCCCCGGGTGGCGCGCATAGGCCACGCGGATCAGGCTGTGGCCACCGGTCAGCCGGTTGGTCGGGTCGTACGGCACCCAGCCGGCGCCCGGCAGATAGACGTGCAGCCAGGCGTGCGTGGCCCCGGCCCCCAGCACACCGCCCCCGTCGCCGGAGTCCAGCGCCGGGTCGTACAGATAGCCGGACACGAAGCGGCAGGCGATGCCGAGCCGCCGCAGCGCCTCGATCATCAGCCACGCATAGTCGCGGCAGGTACCGCTGCGCATGCGCAGGGTGTCCAGCGGCGGCTGCGTGCCCTCGACCTCGCGCGCCTGATAGGCGAAACCGTCGCGCACGTCGTTCATCATCTGCGCCAGCACCTCGCGCGTGTCGCGACTGCGATCGAGGAAGGACTTCGCCCACGCCGCGAGCACGCCGTCCGGGTCCTCGGTGTGCGGCCGCATGTACGCCTGCAGGTCGATCCACTCGTCGGGCGTGTGCTGCAGCGGGATGTGCATCGCGCGAGGCTCGAGCGGCAGGTCGGTGTTGCGCACCCCGAGGTGCTCGATGGTGAAGCGGCAGACGAACTCGAGCAGCGTGCCGGGACAGAGCAGCGTGACGAACGCGACCGAATTGGAGAACGCGTCCTGGATCCAGCGCACGCTGTGCGGCAGGTTGACCGTGAGCGAATCGTCGATCACGCGGATGTCGTGTCCCGCTCGCGGCCGGAAGATCAGCCGGTGATCGCTGAAGGTGACCGGCTGGGCGTACGCGTAGCGGGTGGTGTGCACGACTTCGAAACGCATCACTTTCCCTCGAGCGGCAGTGCGGGCCCGCCAGCCTCGGCCGAAGCGCGCTGCGCACACGCGAGTCCGCACGCGCTCGCGCCGGCCTGCAGCGGATCGTTCATTACCCGGCATGTGGCCGGCATGCCGCAGGGGAGAGATCTCGCCGACCCGGTGTGCGGAAACCGCCCGGCACGACCGAGCGCCCGGCAGGAACGGCGAAGCGCACGGATTCGTTGCGGCAGACGGCATGGCGATCGAGCTGGAAGCGACACTCCGACCCCGCGCTGTCCAGTCATCGTGCAACGGTGACGAAGTCGCCGGGCCGATGTTTCACGCATCGCTTGATCCCGGACCGCGAGCGCGCTTCAGAAAGCCGACGACGAGCAACGACCACGCGATGATCAGCGCAAGTCCAGCGCCCATGTGCGCGAGTGTGACGATCAGCTCCTGCCATGCTTCGCCGCCGGTGGCGCCGGCCTGACTCGCAGCAATCGGTAACGTCTGCGTCGTGCCCCACCAGGAATTGGCCACCTCCGACATGGCCATGGCCCAGGTCAGCCAGACCGCCACCTGCATGAACCGGACGGACCTGAGCCCGACACTGTGCGGGAGCGCCAGCAGCGCAGTCGCCAGCACGATGAACAGCATGCCGTTCGTGACGAACTGGATGTGCGCCCCGAGAGCAAGTCGCGGGTGCGGAGTACCCGGGACGACAAGGCCCCACACCAATCCGACCAGTACGAGAACCATGCCGTGGATCAGAATCTGCCGACTGCCTTCGTGAACGCCCATCAGTGGCACCCCCCGTATGTCCGGCGCTTTGCCGGGCCTGCCTGAGTTTCGAGTTCAGGGACGCACGGCTTCTTCCTGCATCCCCCGCAACGACTCTTCACGCCCATCGAGACCAGCAGGACTCGCTGGCGCAAACCGATACCAGACCCTGTCGGCGCCACCCGCAGGAAGCAGGAGGTTCAGAGCGACGATATCAAGGTTCACATGAAGCGCAATGAGGGACCCGTCCATGGCTTTGCGCAGCCAGAGGAACTCGCTCCTGATCGACAGAACGACCAGACCGGGAGTCCCGCCCCCTCCGACACTGTACTGGCAGCCAAGACGCACGAAGCCGTTCTGGCAGAGATACGTCTGCGCCACGGCGCGGTCGCCTCTGGCGAGGCAGGCTTCCTTCGAAATCTTCGACTGCCGCCAGACAGCCAGCCGCCTTTCTCCCGCGAACGACTCGATCTCGACGACATCGCCTTCCGGGCCATTGATGCGAACCACGCTGGCCCGGTCGAACGCGTCGGATCGTGGATGCAGAAGACGGGTCAGCGAAACGGCGCCCAGGGGACGTCCGTCCGGGGCGACTGCCGCTCCGGAATCGGAGAATGCCCCGGCTATCGACGGGCATGCCTCAAGTCTGGCATCGGCTTCGGCCAGCGCCGGGAGGCTCGCAGGGTAGTGCGGCAGCGCGGAGCATCCGGCGCCGATGGCAGCGGCCACGACCACCGCCCGGCACCCGAGCCTGAGGCCTCGCGACACCCGCCACTCGCAACGGGTGTCCCTGTTCACGAGCCCCACAGCGGCCCCTGTCCCACCCTGCCCGGTGCCCGGCAAGGCTACTGCGTCGGCGTCGGCGCGGAAATTGTCATGGCAGCCTTGCCAGCACAGTACATCGAATTCAGGATTCCTTCGGCGGGCCGTTCCTCACTGCCTCGAGGTATTCCGCAGTCGTCGCGCATTCAAGGCGCTTCTGCAGGAAGAATCCCTGGTGTCCGGACACGACACGTGGAACGAGGCCAAGCGGTATTGCGCATGCAATGCGCAGAGACTGAGTGGTCTTTTCGTGCAGCTCGCCAGCGCTCGACCAGGGCTCGACAGCCCCGGCGGTAGCGACGATCGAAAGCATGAGCGTCTCGTCGCGGTAGAGCGTCTCGAGCTGCATCTCGACGATCCGGCGCGTCCTCGAGCCCTCATCCCTTGCCGCGAGCCCCCCGAATCGAGCCACCGAGCCCAGATGCGGGCCGGCGAACGAGTACCTGGCGCCTGTGCTCAGTTCGTCGCGCGGAACATTGATCAGCAGCACGGGGGACACGACGATTACATCGACATGCGGACCCTCGCCGGAAATCTGCTGCGGCTCACCCTCCTGCCGGCGCCAGAGCCTGAACCCGTACTCCCCCAGTTCCGGATACAGATCGGAGTAGACCGGTCGACCGTCGACGACGACTTCGCCGTGAATGCAGATGCAGTCGGATATCACGTGTTCGACACTCCGGTTACCTGACGCCCGCGCCGGGAAGACGCCGCAGCGGTGCGCTCCGGATCAATCCGCGGCGCGACCGATCCAGTCCGCGAACGAGGGATAGACGAGGACACGCTCATCGGCCCTGGAAACAAAGCGCCCGGGATTGCCCATCAGATGAGCAGACACGGCCTCGGCCAACGGTTTGCCAACCAGTTGCTCCAGCAGGAGCATGGCCTTCTCTGGTGCAGCGACGAGGAAGCTTGCTTCTCCATCGTCATGCGTCTGCAGTTCGACCTCGCCGATCCTTGCCGCGAAGTCCACAACCACGAGAGCCTCGTCCGCGAGTTCCGCGATCCACCACCCGACAGACGCTCTGTCCGGAACGGATTCCTTCGTTTTCCACACCCCGCGGCGCTCTGCACCGAACGCTGACACCTCGACGATCTCCGATCTCGAAAACACCGCAAGGCACTCCGACGTACTCACCTGCCCGAGGTAGAGAACTGCGCGGCCCTCAGGATCCACTTGCAGCGAATAGCAGGACGGGTTCATCTGTCGCCTGAGGCTGGACGCGAGCGGCCGGACTCGGCCTTACCGCTCACGGCATGATGCGCCATTGCTCGAAGTGCCCGCGCCGGTGGAGGTCTGCTCGATGGACAGGCGAGGTCGTACCGATGCGACGTCCGGCGTAACCCGGCCTGCCACGTCCCACGCCTTCGCAGGATCGCCGCCGTGGTGGGCATTGCGCCAATGGCCGACGACTGCGGACCCAGCAGGGGTCGACGATGCATCCGGGGCGGCCGCTTCGACGTGTACCGGGTTCTGCACATGGCCGCACTGAGCGCAAGCCGCCACAACCCGGTTCTCGACGGCTCCCGCGGGCGCCTGATCGCCGCCGGCACGCTGCCAGCGGTCGCTCTGGCGGTGTGCACGCGCAAGCTGCTGACCACGCTCGATGCCATGGTCAGAACCAGCACGCCGCGGGACAACTCGTTTCACGGTGCCTGACACGGGAGACGGTTGCTCAGTCGATGACCGGCAGCAGCAGAAAGCTCTCGCGCCCCGGCCCGGTGTGCAGCGTCGTGTGCCCGCCGAACACTGCGCGCGGCCGGTCCCGCGGGTCATCGTGCAGGAAAGGCCCACAGCCCTTCAGTTCGTTCTTGAAGTTGGACAGTCGCGCACCGGTGCTCGCCTGCCACTCGTAGTCGCGGCCGCGCACCGACAACGCGACACGACTGCCCGCCGGTACGACGATCGACGTCGGCCACAGCTCGATGTCGAGCGCGACGGGCTCGCCGACCGGCACGAGCGGCTCGAGGCGATCATGCGTGTGATACGGACGCCACGGCGTGCTCAGTTCAGGATCGAGCCGGCGGTGCGAGGCGCGCAGCCACCCCTGGGCAATCGGCGTGTGCGGGTCGATCGCGCCCATGAACACGACCTCGCGCAGGTCGGCGGTGAACACGCGGAACACGAGGAAGAGATCGGCGTCGACGGTGGATGACGACACCCACAGCCGGGCGGCGAGCGGCCCGGTGATCTCGGTCTCGCGCGCGAGCGGGGGCGTGACGAAGGTGAGGCCGTCGCCGAGCGCCGCGAAGCTCGCGCTCGCCTCGATGCTGCCCGCGCCCGCGGCGAGCGTGCCGGTGGCGAGGTCGAGACCGAGGCGCGTCCACGTCGTGCGCGCGAGCGGCCACTCGTTCTCGGCGCGCTCGACGAAACGGTCGACGTGACGCACCTGCAACAGCACGCGCGGGGCCTCGCGCTGGCCGTTGTCCTCGCCCTTGAGGAAGTGATCGAAAAAGCGCTTCTGCAGCGCGCGCCCGTAGTCGGTGTAGAAATGCGTCCAGTGCTCCAGCCCGTGCGCCTCCAGCCACTTCTCGCGCGAGGCCGCGCGCACGAAGCCCTCGAAGTTGCCGCGCGGGTGCAGCCCCTGCCCGCCCCAGTTCGTGGCGGACAGGAACGGCACGGTGACCTTGTCCCACTGCGGCGAGCGCGCCCGGTGCCAGTCGTCGTCGAGCGGATGCGCGAGGATGTCGTCGCCGAAGTCGCAGCGCCGGGCGGCGAGCTGCGCGTCGCTCAGCGTCTCGTCGCCGCAGACGAGCGTGCCGGTGACGCGACTGGTCGGGCCGCGCTCGCCGAGCCCGTGCTGCACGGTCTTGACCTGCATGTCGTACCAGTTCGCCCAGAACGTGGAGAGGATGCCGCCGTGGTGCGTCATGTCGCGGTACCAGTCGGCCGCCCCCTCCCAGATGCACATCGCGGCGAGGTGCGGCGGTTGCAGCGAGGCGACCTGCCACTGGTTGATGCCGTAGTAGGACACGCCGTTGATGCCGACCTTGCCGGTCGACCACGGCTGCACGCCCGCCCACTCGATGCAGGCGTAGAAGTCGCGTGTCTCGCGCGGCGAGAACGGATCGATGACGCCCGGCGAGCGGCCTGCGCCGCGCGAATCCACGCGCACGCAGACATAGCCCTCGGGCACCCACTTCTCCGGATCGACCACCTCCCAGTTCTGGAACCGGTTGCTCGAGCCGTGCGCGACGTCGGGATGCTCGGCGACCATCCGCTGCCAGGCGCTGGGGTAGCCCTCCTGGAACGCGAGCCCCTTCGCATACGGCCCGCAGGTGATCAGCACCGGCCAGCGACCGGAGCCGGCGGGTCGGAACACGTCGGCGCGCAACTGCAGACCGTCGTCCATCGTGATCGCCACGTCGAACTCGCACTGCATCTGCGCACCGCCGGCGAGCGAAACCACTTCGTTCATCCTGCCTCCTGCGCGGTGTGCCGGTGTGGCGGGGGCGGACCGACCGCTCGATCGCACCCGGTTGCCGGTTTCCGGCTAAATTGACGGCCCTCGCACACAGTGTCAAGCCGCTGCCCGCGGCATGACTCACCGGCCGCCACAGGCGGCGCTGCACACTTCCCGGAGGCTTCACTTGAACATCGGCATCATCGGCATCGGACGCATGGGTGCGGCAATGGCCACCCGCCTGCTCGGACTGGGTCACACCGTCACCGTCTGGAATCGCTCGCCGGACAAGGCGCAGGCGCTCGTCGGCGCCGGGGCGAAGGTTGCCGCCACGCCGCGCGCGCTGGCGCAGGCGTGCGAGGTGATCCTCAGCATCGTCGCCGACGCGCGCGCGGTGGAAGCGGCTTACTTCGGCGCGGATGGCGTGGCCAGCGGTGATCTCGCCGGCAAGCTGGTGATCGAGATGAGCACGCTGCGCCCCGAGGCGCAGCGCTCGCTCGCCGAGCGGCTCAAGAAGCTCGGCGCGGCAGTGGTCGACTGTCCGGTCGGCGGCACCACCGGCCCGGCGCGCGACGGCAAGCTGCTGGGCTTCGCCGGCGGCACGCCGGAGGATTTCGCACGCGCGAAGCCCGTTCTCGACCTGCTGTGCCGGCGCGTCGAGCACATCGGTCCGGCGGGAACCGGCGCGAGCATGAAGCTCGCGATCAACCTGCCGCTGCTCGTGTACTGGCAGGCGCTGGGCGAGGCACTGGCGCTGATCAAGCCGCTGGGGCTCGATCCGGCGCGGGTGATGGACATCCTCGCCGACACCTCGGGCGGGCCGAACGTGCTGAAGGTGCGCGGCAGCACGATCGCCAAGGCGATGGTCGGCGGCGACACCGGTGCGATCACCTTCGACGTCGACCTGATCCGCAAGGATCTGCGCACGATGATCGAGGAAGCCGCTTCGCTCGGCGCGACGCTGCCGGTGACCGCGCGCGCGCTCGAGGTGTTCGACGAGGCGGCGAAGGAAGGCATGGGTGGCGCCGACGCGGTCAAGCTGCCGGTACGCTGGATGAACAAGGCGTGAGCACGGCGCACGGGCTCGCCCGGGGGCGGCAGTGCCGAGTCGCGTGCGCGGCGACGGTGCACGCGCCATCCAGCCCCACGATCGACCGGCGGTCACAGAGGCCGGATGCAGTGCACTTTTCAGGAGGTGTCAGCCGATGCTGATCGTTGATTCGCAGGTCCACATCTGGGGCGAGAACACGCCGCAGCGCCCGTGGCCGAAACGCGCCGAGCCGCAGCGTCCGGTCCCGCTCGACCACACCGACCTGCTGCGCGAGATGGACGAAGCCGGCGTCGACCGGGTGGTGATCGTGCCCCCGTCGTGGGAAGGCGATCGCAACGATCTGGCGATCGCCGCCCACCTCGCGCATCCGACACGGTTCGCGACGATGGGGCGCATCGACCCGAGCGACCCGGCCTCGCGTGGCACGCTCGCCGGCTGGCGCACGCAGCCCGGCATGCTCGGCCTGCGTTTCACCTTCCACACAGAGGTGCTGGAGCCACTGCTCACCGAGGGCCACATGGACTGGGTGTGGGGCGAAGCCGAGGCCGCGGGCGTGCCGATCTACGTGCTGGTACCGCACCGGCTGGTGCCTGCGATCGACCGGGTCGCCGAGCGTCATCCGGGGTTGAAGCTGGTGATGGACCACCTCGCGCTCAACAGCAGGCAGAGGGACGCGGTCGCCTTCGCCGAGTTCGACAAGCTGTTGTCGATCGCGAAACGCCCGAACGTCGCAGCGAAGATCAGTGCGCTGCCGTGCTACACGACCGACGTCTACCCGTACCGCTCGCTGCACGAGTACATCCGCCGCGCCTACGACGCGTTCGGACCGCAGCGCCTGTTCTGGGGCACCGACCTGTCACGCTCGCCGATCCCGTACCGGCAGCATGTGACGATGTACACCGACGAGATCCCCTGGCTGAGCCGCAGCGACCAGGAATGGATCATGGGCCGCGGCGTATGCGAGTGGCTCGGCTGGCCGATCTGAGAAACCGAAAAAGGGGCCAGGCCCCTTTTTTCTGCCCCCCGAAAAGGGGCCAGGCCCCTTTTCCCGCCTTTTCCCGGGCCCCTTTGTTCGAGGCGCCTCTTCCGATCCTGTTTCCCACCCCGTGCTTTCGTGCCGGAGCAAGGCCGTCATTCCCGGGAGCAGCCCGCGCGCAGCGCGTAGTGAAAAAGGGGCCAGGCCCCTTTTGCATTGGGCCCCTTTTGCACCTTCTGCAGAGAAACCGGAAAAGGGGCCTGGCCCCTTTTCCGGGTGCCTTCGCTCGGCTCCTTCCGGTTTCTTGCCGGTCAGCGCGAACGGGGCTGCTCAGCCGCGGCTGTCGAGAAACCTGTACCAGTGAAACATCACCCGCTGCGGGATGCGCAGCAACCGGTGAGCCGGAAAGCGTTCGACTGGCCGCCCCGCCGCCTCGATCGGCGGCTGGTCGCCGTCGCCGGCGATCTGCGCGGCGAGCAAACGCCCCGCGTACAGCGACAGCGACACGCCGCTGCCCTGATAGCCGACGCCGTAGTGCACGCTCGGATCGTCGGCTGCGCGGCGGATGCGCGGCAGGAAATCGCGGGTGAAGCACACCCAGCCGTGCCAGTCGTAGTCGATGCTGATTCCAGCGAGCGCAGGGTACTTGGCGATCAGTTCGCGCAGCAGATTGTCCCGATGATTGGCGTTGCGCCAGGGCGTGTCGGCGATCAGCCCGCGCCCGCCGAACAGGATGCGCCGGTCGGGCAGACGCCGCCAGTAGTACATGAGCTTGCGCGCATCCGTGAGCACGTGCCCGGTCACGAAGTTCGAGCCGGCGATCTCGGCATCGGTCATCGGACGGGTGACGATGATGTGCGAGAGGATCGGAAACAGCGTCGCGTTCAGTTCCGGGTACAGCCCCGGCGGCGTGTAGCCGTTGGTGCCGATCACCACTTCGCGCGCGCGCACGCTGCCCTGCGGGGTAGTCAGCACGTGCGTCGCGCCCTCCTTGCGCCAGCCGGTGACCGGGCTCGACGCGTGCACGGTGGCGCCGGCCGCGCGCGCCATGCGCAGCACCCCGAGCGAGAGCTTCAGCGGATGCACCGCCAGCGCATCCGGAATGCGCAGCGCACCGTGCGACTGCGTGCCGCCGAGATGATCGCGCTGCAGCGTCGCGGCGTCGATGTACTCGGCCGGATACTCGAGTTCGCGCTGCATCAGCTTCGCTTCTTCCTGCAGCGCGCTGGCGCGACTGGCCTTGGGCGCGACCTTCAGGTGCCCGGCGTCCGTGGCATCGCAATCGATCGCGCCTTCGCGGATCAGTTCGCGCACGGTGTCGAGCGAGGCCATCGTGCGGCCGAACAGCCGTCTGGCCTCGTCGCGGCCGAAGCGCGCGATCATGTCGCTGAACGACAGACGCCCGAACGCCATCCGCGCGAAGCCGCCGTTGCGTCCGCTGCAGCCCCAGCCGGGACGGTTCGCCTCGAGTACCGTGACCTCGCGCCCGTAGCGGCGCGCGAGGTGGTAGGCGGTCGACAGGCCGGTGTAGCCGCCGCCGATCACCGCCACGTCGGTCTCCACCGCAGGCGGTGCGGGGCCGTCGTCGGCGGGCACCGGACCGGCGGTAGCTGCCCAGTACGACGCGGGAAAGGCCAGACCGGTCCCGGGGCTGCTGGCGAACATCGGATCGTACGGCTTCACGGCCGGCTCCCGCGCGCTGGCCGTCCGCGGCCGACCGGACTGCCGCCGCGCGCCGCAGGCGGTGCCGCGCCCGTGCGTTCGACACCGCCCGCCGTCACGGCTTGAGCCCCAGCTTCTCGACGATGACCCGCGAGACTTCGAACTGCTTCGCGGCGTACTTCGTGTAGTCGGCGGTCGACATGTAGTTGCGCTCCATGCCCAGACGGTCCAGCGTGTCGCTGAATTTCGCGTCGTCCATCGCTGCGCGAAACGCGTCGTGCAGCAGCGCGGTGACCCTGGGCTCCATGCCGCGCGGTCCGGCGATGCCCCACGGCGCATTGGACACGAATCCGTAGAATTCGCGCAGCGTCGGCACACCCGGCACCTTGGTGGTCGGCTTCTCGCCCCAGGTGATCAGCGGCCGGAAGTGCCCCGCTGCGATCTGCTCCCAGGGCGGTGTGCCGGCGTAGGCCTGGACCTCGCCCTGGCGCAGCGCAGTCAGCATCTCGCTCGTGCCCTTGTAGGGGATCTGCACCCAGTCGATCCCCTCGCGCTCGGCGATCAGATACATCGTCACGTGCAGGTCGCTGCCGATGCCGGGGCTGGCGAAGCTGATCTTGCCCGGATTGGCCTTCGCGTAGCCGACGAAGTCCTTCCACGTCTTCCACGGCGAATCGGCCCGCACCGACACGCCGAACACGTAGGCGGCGATGTTGATCACCCAGGTCATGTCGGCCGGCGGATTGAAGCCGGACTTGCTGATGTGCGGATTGCGGAACACCCCGGTGGGGATCTGCGCCAGCGTGTGACCGTCCGGCCTCGCCTGCGATGCCGCCTGTGCAGCGATCGCCCCGCCGCCGCCGGGACGGTTCTCCACCAGCACCTTGCGATTGAGATTGCGTCCGACCAGATCGGCGAGCGTACGCACCGCGATGTCGGTGTTGCCACCGGCGCTGAACGGGCACAGCAGCGAGATCGGACGCTCGCCGAGCAGCCCGCGCGAGGGATCACCCTGCGCGCGCGCGGGCAGAGCGGCGCACGCGCCGGCGCCCGCTGCGGCGGCGAGCAACTGGCGGCGAGTCAGGAGCGAAGATGTGGAGGGAGGCATCGGGCGAACTCATCAAGAGAGACGGACCGGTCGATTCTAGCTACTCCCGGCGATGCGCAGACGACAGGGCAGGCCGCGCGACAGTCGTCTTCCGCCGCGACTCGCGTGCACGTGCCCGCTCCGCAGCAGCCGCCGGCAATCGTGACCCGGCCTGCGTCCACCGCTGCGGTCAGCCCGCGAGACGCCCGGCCGCCCGCCGCGCCTCGTACGTCTTGCAGTGCGTGTACGCGATCGCGTGCAGCGTGTCGTCGAGCCCGTGCTCGCGGCAACGCTCGAGCATGAAGCCGAGGATGTGATCGGCCTCGATCGGCCCGCCGCGCTCGATGTCGCGCGCCATCGAGGCGCTGTACTTCGCCTCCCTGCTGGCGAACAGCGTGCGGAACTCGGCGATGAACTCGGGCTTCGCCGGGTGTCCGGCGCGGCGCGCGATCTCCAGATTGCGATCGAACATCGCGCTGAGCAGCCGGGTACCGTCGGGCGTGCTGGCGATCTCGCCGACGGTGCCGCGCATCAGGCAGGTCATGCCGGCCACCGTCGCCAGGTGCACGAGCTTGATCCACATGTCGGTGCGAATCGTCTTCGACACCGTCGCCAGTACCGAGGTCGCGTCGAACAGGCGCTTGAGTTCCTGCACGCGCGCCGAATCGCGCCCGTCGAGCTCGCCGAAGGTGATGTAGCGCCAGTCGCTCAGATGCCGGACGACACCCTCGGGCGAAAGCGTCGCCTGGATCTTCGCCAGCCCGCCGAGCACGCGCGACTCGCCGAACGCCGCGACCAGCCGGTCGATGTGACCGTAGCCGTTCAGCAGCGGCAGGATCGCCGTCTGCGGACCGATGGCCGGGCGTATCGCCTCGAGCGCGGAATCGAGGTCGTAGGCCTTGGCGGTCAGCAGCACGAGATCGTAGTGGCTGCCCGGATCGACTCGGCTCAGCGCGTTGACCGCGATCCTCGCATCGCCAGACGCCGGGCTCTCGATCACCAGTCCGTTGGCGCGCAGCTGCGCGAGTCGCTTCTCGCGGACGAGAAACGTCACGTCGGCACCCGACTGCGCGAGGCGGCCACCGTAGTAGCCGCCGACTGCCCCGGCTCCGAGCACGAAGATGCGCATCATCGCTCCCTGGCTGCGATCGAAGCGCCGATGCTACCGTTCCTGTGCGCAGCGTGCGCGTGTTCCCGCGCGGGTGCACGCCCTGCGCCGCGACTCGCCCTGCCAGCCTGCGCGTGCGCG
>CANGUQ010000044.1 GCA_947456915.1 Betaproteobacteria bacterium | reverse complement strand
GGCAGCGCGCGCGCGCCGGGCGAGGCATCGACCGACAGCGCGGAGGACTCGCCGCCCGCGCCGGGCATGCAGCCCGCAGCACCAGCCGCCGCCAGCGCTGCGGCGGACCTGAGGATGAGCCGCCGGGTGGCGGCGTGTTCGTGGTTCATCGTTCCTCCCCGTTCATGATCGACGGTACAGCACACACGTGCCTGCACGACCTTCGACTGCCGCCCCGCACGCCGGAGCCCTGGCAGATCGACTACTCCGGCTTCGCACCCGACTGCCTGATCACCTGCGCCCAGCGCGGCACCTCGGCCCTGATGTGCGCAGCGAACTGCTCGGGTGTGCCGCCCACCGGCTCCGCGCCGCCGACGAGCATGCGCTCGCGCAGCTCCGGGTGCTTCAGCGCGGTGTTGATCGCCGCGGCAATCTGCTCGACGATCGCGCGCGGCGTGCCCGAAGGCACGACGATACCGTGCCACGACGTGGCGTCGAAGCCGGGTACGCCGGCCTCGGCAACGGTAGGCAGATCCTCGAAGCCCACCGATCGCTTCGGCCCGGTGGTGGCCAGTGCGCGCAGCTTGCCCGCCTTGACGTGCGGCACCACCGAGGTGGCGGTGGCGAACATCAGCTGGGTCTGCCCGCCGATCAGGTCCGACAGCGCCGGACCGGCACCCTTGTACGGCACGTGCACCATCTTCGTCTGCGTCATGAAGGTGAACAGCTCGCCCGCCAGGTGCGCGGCCAGCCCGCTGCCCGAGGAGGCGTAGTTGAGCGCCCCCGGCTTCGCGCGCGCGAGCGCGATCAGCTCCTTCACGCTCGCTGCCGGCACCGACGGATGCACGACCAGGATGTTCGGCTGCAGCGCGACCAGCGTGACCGGGATGAAATCCCGGATCGGATCGTAGTTCAGCTTCGGATAGAGCGCCGCATTCGCCGCCAGGATCGCGTTGTTGGCGAGCATGATCGTGTAGCCGTCGGCAGGCGCGCGCGCAGCGATCTCCGCGCCGACGTTGCCGCCCGCGCCGCTGCGGTTGTCGACCAGCACCGACTGGCCCCAGATCTCCGCGAGCCGCTGCGCGAGCAGACGGCCGACGAAGTCGCTCGCCCCGCCGGGCGGAAAGGCGAGGATCATGCGCACGGACTTCACCGGGTACTTGGCCGGGGCGGGCGCAGCGGCCGACTGGGCGAACGCGCCGGTGGGCAGGCCGGCACACACGGCGGTGACGGCGACGACGCGCGCGATGGAAGCAACGGTGAGGACGGGGCCTGCGGGCATGACACTCCTCCAGTTGAGCGGGTTTCGCCCGCCGTTATTGGATCGGCGTGGTAGCGGTCGGCTACCGCATCGGTGCCGGTGTGCGATTCGAGTTGCGGCGCACGGGGTGCGTCGATGCTTCTACGGCTTCTCCAGCGTGTGCGCGCTCTCGCGCGGGCGGGCCGCCGCGGCGACGTCCGCGAGCTTGCGCAGGTAAACCGGCGCGACGTTCCACTGCTGACCGGCCTCGGTCACCAGCGTCACCGTCTTGCGGTTGTACTTGACGATGATGCCGAACTGGACCTCGTGCCCCTGCGGATGGAAGGTCACCTTTTCCCCGATGCTGAAGTCGAGCATGCGGGCATGCAGCTTCGCCTCGTGCAGGAACTTCAGCCGCGCGACGATGCGGTTGTTGAGGTCCGTGAGTTGCGCTTCGGTCAGACGGTCGATGTCGATCGGCATGGAACCCGGTCTCGCGTCGGATTGAAAGCAGGAACGGAAGCCCGTTCGATGCGCGAGGATACCGTCGCTCGCTCGGGCGCGGCGCCGAGGGGTCCTCGATTCCCGGACTTTGCCGAGGATGCAGCATGATTCCGCGGGCCATGGTGATGCACGACCTCGCGCCTGAACCGGATCGGTACGCGAGGTGGAGTGTACAAGCGAGCAAAGCGCAGAGCATGGCGGTGGAGGGAGGAAGACGCCCGTTGCCGAGGGCGCAGGACCGGCGTATCGGGCTGCGCGCGTCTGGCCGCGCGCGCCCGGCGTTGACGACGTTGCCTCGCCCCGCCATCTGCCGTACCTGACCTGCCTGCGTGTACCAGCGCCCTGGCGCTGCCGAGGCGAAGCTTCGCAGGACAGCGCCGATTCGCTATCCTGCGCATTCGATCACCCGAGGAGACTGCCGTGCCCGAGAGCGAGTTCCTGGGCGGCTGCCTGTGCGGCACCGTGCGCTATCGCATCGTCGGAGAACCCCGCCGGTTCTATCACTGCCACTGCCGCCGCTGCCGCAAGGCCACCGGCACCGGCCATGCGACCAATGTCTTCCTGCAGCCGGCGCGACTCGAATGGCTGTCCGGCGAAGCCAGCGTGCGCGCCTACAAGGTGCCCGAGGCGGCGCGCTTCACCAACACCTTCTGCAGCGAGTGCGGCGGACGCCTGCCGCGCCAGAACGGCGATGCGGTCGGCGTACCCGCGGGGTCGCTCGACACCGAGCCGTCGCTCGCGCCCCAGGCCCGCATCTGGGTCGGGTCGGGGACCCGCTGGTCGTGCCACGGCGACGCGCTGCCGGTGTTCGAGGAACAGATGATCCAGGCGACCTGAGGCACGAACTCGGGCGCATGGTGCCTGCAGACGCCGCCCGCCCCGCCAGCATCCACCGCCTTGCCGCAGCACGCGTGGCCGTCGATGCGCTGCGTGGGCAGGCATCGGCAGCCAGTTCCCCACGGAACCGGAAGGCGCAGCCTCGCGCGCAGCAGCCGCGATGACCTGATCGAGAGCGCCGGAAAGACCGTCGATCCAGAGATCGTCCGGCAGGCCGCCAGCCGACCGCGGCTCACGCAACAGCCGGGGTCTACTCGCCGCGGGCGATCCAGGCTGCGGCTTTTTCCGCAATCATCAGCGTCGGCGAGTTGGTGTTGCCGCTGGTGATCACCGGCATCACGCCGGCGTCGACCACCCGCAGGCCGCGCACGCCGCGCACCCGCAGGTGCGAATCGACCACCGCCATCGGATCGTCTGCCCGGCCCATCCTGGTAGTGCCGACCGGGTGGAAGATGGTGGTGGCGATGTCGCCAGCCACTCGAGCGAGTTCTTCGTCGCTCTGATGCTGCGGCCCGGGCCTGAACTCTTCGGGCCTGAAGGGCGCCAGCGCGCTCTGGCCCACGATGTGGCGCGTGAGGCGCAAGGCGGCCGTCGCGACCCGACGGTCTTCGCTCGTGCTGAGGTAATTGGGCGCGATCGCCGGCGCCTCGTCGAAGCGGCTGCTCCTCAGCTGGACCGTGCCGCGGCTGCTCGGGTTCAGGTTGCAGACGCTGGCGGTGAAGGCGTTGAAGTCGTGCAGCGGCTCGCCAAAGGCGTCGAGCGAAAGGGGCTGCACGTGGTACTGCAGGTTCGGGTAACGATGGCTGGCGTCAGAGCGCGTGAAGGCGCCCAGCTGCGAGGGCGCCATGCTCATCGGGCCGGTGCGGCGCAGGGCGTATTCGAGGCCTATGCGGGCCTTGCCCCAGAACGAGTTGGCCATGGTGTTGAGCGTGACATTGCGCCGGCCATCGGCCCGGATCCTGTAGACCGAGCGAATCTGCAGGTGATCCTGCAGATTGGCGCCCACGCCGGGCAGGTCCTGCCTGACTTCAATACCGTGCTGCTGCAGCAGCGCTGCCGGGCCCAGACCCGAGAGCTGCAGCAGATGCGGCGAGCCCACGCTGCCCGCGCACAGGATCACCTCGCCGTGCAGACCGCCCGAGTCGCGCGTGGCATGGGCCTGCACTTTTTCAGCGCCTGTCCAGACCTCGACGCCGGTGCATCGCTGGCTGCCGTCGGCCTGCTTTCCAAGAAGGAGCCGACAGACCTGCGCGCGGGTCCACATCGCGAAATTGGGGCGGCCGAGGCAGGTTGGCCGCAGGAAAGCCCTCGCCGTGTTCCAGCGCACGCCGCTTTTCTGGTTGACTTCGAAATAGGCCACGCCCTCGTTGTCGCCGCCGTTGAAGTCCTCGGTGGCCGGGATGCCGGCTTGTTGCGCAGCCCGGGAAAAGGCATCCAGGATGTCCCAGCGCAGGCGCTGCCTTTCCACGCGCCATTCGCCGCCCATCCTGCCGGCCAGCCCCGGACGGTCCGCGTGCTGGCTCTTGTGGCCGTGCAGGCGCCTGAAGTTCTCGTTCACCGGGCCGTGAGCCGGGTCGAGCCTGTAATGGTCCTCATGCATCCTGAAGGCGGCCAGCACGCTGTCCCAGCGCCAGGTGTCGTCGCCGGTGAGTTCGGCCCAGCGCTCGTAGTCGCGGGCCTGGCCGCGCATGTAGATCATGCCGTTGATGCTCGACGAGCCGCCCAGCGTCTTGCCTCTCGGATAGCGCAGCGAGCGCCCGTTCAGGCCCGGCTCGGGTTCGGTCCGGAACAGCCAGTCGGTGCGCGGATTGCCGATGCAGTAGAGATAGCCGACCGGGATGTGGATCCAGTGGTAGTCATCCTTCCCGCCGGCCTCGATCATCAGCACGCGCTTGCTGGCATCGGCACTGAGGCGATTGGCCAGCAGGCAGCCGGCAGTGCCGCCGCCAATGATGATGTAGTCGAAGGTGTTCTCGCGCATGGTGCCTCGCTGCCCCTGGCCCTGCTGGCTGGCTCAGTGTCCCGACCCGTTGAAGAGTTCGGCGACGTCGATGCCGATCGTCGGCAGCGCGATGACGGATATCCGGTCTCCCGCGGCGAGCTCGCGCGCGTGGGCGCAGGCGCCGTCGACCGGCTGATCGAACGCATGCAGCCGTTCAGCCTCGACGTCGATGGTCCACACCTCGTGCAGCTTCGCGCGCGCGCACAGCGGGACCTTCACCCGCAGGTCGAGGCGCAGCGATGACTGGGCGACCTCGATCGCAGGCAGTACGTCCTCGTGGACAGGAGCCCGGGTCCGGCACCCGTCCACGCGAGGCGCGAGCAGACCGACTTCGGCCATCCGGTGACAGTCGGCCACGGTCCACCTGATGCGTTCGATCTCGCCTTCAGCGCCCATCCGTGTGCTCCGCGTGATGACTGGTGATCGTACGCCAGCCCGATTGCAGGGGCGAGGAGCAGGCCTTGCAGGCGACACGCGCCGATTGCGGCATCATCGCGGGCAAGCAGTTCCTGGGGTGTCGTGCGCCCTGCGGAGTCGAGGCCGGCGTTCAGGACTGTTGCGGTGCGCCGCGTTCGCGGACCGCGACTGCGAACACCGGCGCCGGTCGCAGGACGTCACGGAAGGGTTCAACATCGACCAGTACAAGGCCTGCGAAGCCCTCCGCGAGCGCACTGCGACGGCGACCAGGAAGGCGGGCACCAGGCCAGCGGCTTGCGAGCATCACCGCACGAAGGCGGCGTCTCATCACGGACGGCCGCGGCCCGGGTCCATGGATCGTGACGAGGCTTCTGGCGGCGCCGGTGCAGTGAGGGTCGTCGCGCCCGTCAGGCAACGTGCTGCCGGGCGCATGCAGCCAGCGACGCGCTGCCCGGCTGCGTGCACACGAGCGTGCGCCAGCCCGGGGACGCCCACATCGCGAAGGTCGTGTCGCCTTGACTCGCAGCAATGGGTATCGCTGCCCCCTCGGGCGCCTGGCGCGGCTGAAGCGTTCCGACCGGGTCTGCATCTTCCGCGCCGTCGGCCGGTCGCACCGCCAGACATCGCCCGGTCAGGCGCGCGGCGCGCCGGACGGAGAAGACCCCGTCCGGCACGCGGAACTAGCTGGCGCGACCCGCCCTGCGAAGTGCCGCGAACATGGCGATGCCGCCAATCAGCAGCGGCAGCGAACCCGGCACCGGCACCACGGTCGTCGCAGAGGTGCCGACGTCGAATGTCGCACTGCGCAGACCCGGTGTGAAAGTGCCTGCCCAGGCGATGGTGATCGTGTCCCCGGCCAGACTGTAGGTCAGGCCCGGGGCGAAGGTCTGGCTGACCAGCGACAGCCCGGTGAACAGGCCGGGAGTGACCGAGGTGAAGGTCATGGTCCAACTGGACGCGGTCGAGAACACCTCGTCGCTCACGAACAGCTGCGTATCGGTGAAGTCCGCAATATCGAAATTGGCGCGGTCGCGAATCCCGAACTCTTGTGCAGGCGTCGAGATCGTGACAGTAGACCCTGCCACATTCAGGAATCCGGCAGGGACGAGCGCATTCGCAGGGTCAAAGAAGTTGGGGCTACCGATAAAGAAACCTATGTACCCGGTGACTTGCTGGCCAAGCAGGCCGGCCCAGCTCGACGAGGCTGCCAGTGCAAGCGCGACGGCAGCCACGGACCGCCTTGCAATCAGATTCATTGTTGTATCCCTCATTGTCATGTCCGCCAGATCATTTTCAGATGGATGGATCCGGAACGATCCCTGCTGTCGGATCGCGTCGATCGCGTCGATCGCGCCGATCACCGGCAAGAGCGACTGATCGATGGCCCTCCCGATGGTCAGGTCGCCGGAGATCGGCAAGCTGCCGCAGAGTGCCCCTCAGGCTGATGGCGAACCGGGCGGGGGAACCACGACAAGGCTACGGTATCTTCAAGTGCCGTTTCGAGCAATGCCGGATGTGGTGTCGGTTGGTCCAGAAGGACTAATCGATGCGTCGCGAATGATCGTGCTCGATACCTGTGACATGTCGGAGGCGATACCGCGAGCCGCGCACGGTCAGCGCCCGAAGCCTGGCACCTTGCACGCTTCGATGATGCGAGCGGCGAAAGTTGCCTGCCTCGCTGCGCGCAACCACTACGAGACGACCGAGCGCTTCGCCAACCCGCACACGGGCCGGCTGGACGCCCGGCACTCGAGGAGATGCAGTTCGCGCGCGTCTGCTCCGGCCACGGGGTTACTGCACCAGCCGTCGGCGCCGCGCGAACACGCCGAAAACGCCAGCGCCGGTGGCGAACAGCAGCAGCGCGCCGGGTACCGGCACCACGGTTGCGGAGAACGCCTGGATCTCGGACAGCGAGTAGTAGCCGTCGCCTCCGCTTGCGGTGATGCGCAGGAGGTTGGTGGTGATCGGCGCAAGCAGGCCGGAGTCGCGGGTACGCATGCCGGCGCCGCCGACCGCAGCTGCCGTGTAGGCAGCCACGAAGGACGCACCGTTCCAGTAGTCGATCTGGTACGCGTCGTTGTTGTCGCCCTGCAGGACGAACCGGTCGACCGTCACAGCTGTCGAGAGTGCGATCGTATGTACGACCGGATTGATGTTCACCGACGGATCGGCGTCCCACCACCATGTATCCTGGTTCCAGATGGTGCCAGCCGGCAGGAAGGCGTTATCGATCAGCGACACCTGCGAGGACAGCGGGCCGACACTGAACGGAGCGCCGGCACGAAGCACACCCATCGTACCGGTTGTCGTGATGCTGTCCCAGTAGCTGGGCAGCACGTTGACCGAGGCTGCCGACGATTGGCTGGTCCCGGTCAGGACAGCCGCGACACCGAAGGCGACAGCGGCGATCGCCTTCCGGCAATGCATCGAGATGGACATGATGGACGATTCCGTTCCTGTGGGAGATGCCCTAGTATCGGCAATGCAGCCGCGTTTGCAAGGCCATTGCGCCGAGGGCGTTAGTCCGAACGGATCAATGTCCGGGGTGCAGTACCGTTGCGAACAGGACTTGCCAACGCCCCCGCCCCGCCACGAGCCACCGCCTCGCGGCCGCAGGCCTCGCGCCGGTACACGGCATGAGCACGCATCGACCGCGGATCAAACGGCCGGGCTGCACCCGATGCCCCTCCCGAATCGCTCGTCCTCGCCCGCGCCACGATCATCGAGCGCAGCGCGCCCCGCCCCGCCCTGCGCCGGCAACTCCGGCGCGGCGTGTGCACGCGGTCTGCCCACGCCCGCCAGGCAGCCTCACACCATTGACTGAACCCGTAGCGCGAGCGCCGCATGCAGTGCCCGCTGCGGTTGCGCCCTGCCCGTCGTGCGATCCCGATGCGCCGGCACGCGCGCAATCACTCCGGGCTCCTCGAGGCTCGCCACGATCTGCAGGCGCCAGCCGTAGCGCCCGCACGCGTCGAGCTCGAAGTCGACAACAGCTGATGGCGGCCCGACGCGCGGAGATCTGGCAACGCGCACAGGAACGCAGCGTCACGCCGCCGGTGACGCAGCGGCCTGGCGAAGGGTATCGGCATGGCATGTCATGCAGTCATCGCAGCGTTGACGCGCGCACCGACTGCGCACCTGAGCGTGTCGACAATCCGGTCCTGCGCGATGTGCGATTCAGGCGCAGTACTCAGGCGGCAGCGTCTCGCGCGCCGCATTGAGGTTCGGATTGCGGGCAAATCCGGCAAGCAGCGTATCGACGGTCACGCGCACGCGCGGTGCCAGGTACTGGCGGTGCGGGTAGTGCAGCACGATCTCCCGGTTGCCGGCGTCGTGCACGTCGGTCAGCACCGCCTTGAGCCGGCCGGAGCGCAGGAACGGCATTGCGTGGTGCAACCCCACCTGCCCGATCCCGGCGTGCTCCAGAGCGAGATCGATCAGGGCTTCGGGGTCGGACAGCCACAGGCGGGCTGCCACCGGCCAGTTGCCGGCAGCGCGCGCTCCCGGCTTGCGGAACCGCCACGGGCTCTCGCCGCCGCTGTCCAGCCGCACGCCGAGCAACGCATGCCCGGCGAGGTCGGCCACGGTGCGCGGTACGCCCCGCCCGCGCAGATAGGCCGGGGATGCCACCAGCACCAGCGGCAGCCGCGCGATGCGGCGCGCCACCAGGCTCGACTCGATCACCACGCCGCCACGGACGCCAATGTCATAGCCCTCGGCAAGCGGGTCGACCGGACGGTTGTCGAGACTGACCTCGACCTGCAGTTCCGCGTGTCGGGCAGCCAGCGCCGGCAGCAGCGGCAGCAGATAGCGCCGGCCGAAGGACACCCCTACCGAGATGCGCACGCGCCCCACGGCCGCCCCGCGGGCCCGGCCGACCTCGGCCACAGCCTCGTCGAGCGCGCGCAGGGCAGCGGCGGCGCGGCCGCGAAACGCCTCGCCCTCGGCGGTCAGTCGCAACTGGCGGGTGGATCGGTTGAACAGCCGCACACCCAGCTGCGCTTCCAGCCGCGCGACGTTCTTGCTCACCGCCGCCGGCGTCAGGTCGAGCCGGGCGGCCGCCGCGGTGAAGCTGCCAGCGGCAGCGGATTCGGTGAAGGAGATCAGGGCCGGAAGATTCGTCATTCAACTGTCGGTTGAAAATGTTTGAACATTCTATGTCTTTCTGCCGCTGCATACGGTGCCTAAATTGCCGTCACCCGCAGCACATCACCCCAACCGACAGGAGCAGCACATGGCAAATCGCATTCTCGTCACCGGCGCAAGTGGCAACATCGGCCGCGAGCTCGTCAAGCAACTGCAGGCGCGCGGCGCCGACTTCGCCGTCATGACCAGCAAACCCGACAGCACGCCTTCCGGCGTGCCCAGCGTGCATGGCGACTTCACCAAGCCCGAGACACTGCTGGCGGCCTTCGCCGGCGTGGACACACTGTTCCTGCTGTTCCCGCTGACCCCGGGCATGGATGCGATGGCGCGCAACGCCGTCGCTGCGGCGCGGGCGGCCGGAGTCGGACACATCGTCCGCTCATCGGGCGCCGGCGCCGACGCCGCCAGCCCGGCCTCGATCGCCCGCGCGCAGGGCGAGATCGACGACATCGTCGCCGGCAGCGGCCTGCCGTTCACGCTGCTGCGGCCGACCGTGTTCATGCAGAACACCGTCAACCTCGACGCCGACACGATCAAGGCCGCCAGCGCCATCTACGCGCCCCGCGGCAACGGCGCGGTGGCGGTGGTCGATGTACGCGACATCGCCGCGGCCGCCGCCGCAGTGCTGACCGACCCGGCGGCGCATGCCGGCGCGGTCTACACGCTGACTGGGGGCGAGGCGCTGACCGACGCGCAGATCGCGGCCGCCATCGGACGTGCGGTGGGTCGCGATGTCAGATACGTCGACATTCCGGAGCAGGCTGCGGTCGATGCGATGACCAGGATCGGATTACCGGCGCAGTTGATCGACTGGCTGATGAGCTTGAACTACGTGATCAAGCAGGGCTGGGCCGCCGGTGTGTCGGCGGACGTGCAGACGCTGACCGGGCACACGCCGCGTCGCTTCGAAGACTTTGCGCGTGAACACGCGAACGCATGGCGTTAGGCGACTGCCAACGGCGGCGCGCGTTTGCAGCGATCAGGAGCCCGGGGAACGGTCACCGGGCTTCGGTCCGAGCGGCCGCAGCCGCGCCCGCAGCACGCGGTCAATCACGCGGCCGGCCTTGATCGCGATCTGCCGCTGTTCGCCTTCGCGGTGAAAGCCGTTCTCTACGAGCACCCGCACGACGCCTGACTGCCGGCATTCACGGGCGCGAACACGCGTGTGATGCCGGGAAAGGCAAGCGCCCGCATCGGCTGTCACCGATGCCGACGCGCCGGTGAATCCCGGCTCACGGCACGCTGCGCATCAGCCCACCGTCGACCTTGATGTTCTGTCCGGTGATGTACGAGGCTGCATCCGACAGCAGGAAGGCCACGGTGTCGGCGATCTCGCGCGTGCTGCCGTAGCGGCCGGCCGGAATCGCGGCGCGACGCTCGGGCTTCTCGGGCAGGCTGTCGATGAAGCCCGGCAGCACCGCGTTCATCCGGATGCCCGCCGCTGCATGGCTGTCCGCGTAGAGCTTGACCCAGGCGCCCAGCGCGGCGCGCAACGTGGTCAGCGGAAAGTCCTTCGACGGCTCGAACGCCCAGGCCGAGGACATCGCCACGAACGCGCCGCCGCCCTGCTGCTGCATCACCGGCGTCACGCGCCGCGCCAGCCGCACCAGCGGCAGGAAGGTCATGTCGAGCCCACGATGCCAGTCGGCATCGGGAATCTCCAGCAACGGTCCCTTGGGTGGATGACCGGTGTTGACCACCACGCCGTCGATGCGGCCGAAGCGCGCGAGCGTCATCGACACCAGACGCTCGAGGTCGGCCGGCTCGGTCACGCTGCCGCGCACCGCCACGCCGCCCAGTTCAGCCGCCAGCGGCTCGACCGTCTCGCCGGGCGACAGCAGGGCCAGGCCGTAGCCGTCGGCGGCCAGCTTGCGCGCAATCGCGGCGCCCATGCCGCGCCCGGCACCGGTGACGATGGCCACCCGCTTCACTGCGTTCATGCATGCCCTCCTGTGATGGTGAAGCAACCTCCGCATGCCGCGGACGCCGCAACAGATGATTCTGCTCTTCGATCAGCACGCCCTGGCCTCAAGCCTGGGGCGCAGCGCGGATCGCCCGGACATCGCCGCGCGCGGCGGGCGCGCCGGCATCGCGGCAGCAGCCATTGATGACGAAAGCGACCACGCTGCGATCGACCTCCGCGACGACAGTCAACGACGCCGACCCGACCAGGATAGTCTGCCAGCGCTGCATTCGCTCCGGCACGGACAGGCTCGCGAGAAACGCCGCCGGCCGCCGCGCGCGAGGCCGGTCCGGTCCGGCAAGTCCTCGCGCACGTGCGATCAGGCGGCGAACGCCCGAACGCTTGCCTCGTCCACCTCGACCCCGAGCCCGGGACCGCGAGGCACCTGCACATGCCCATTCGCATACTGCAGAGGCTGCACGAGCATGTCGTCCCTCAGGTAAGTGCTGGTCAGCGCCACGCCCCATTGCAGCGACGGGATCGCCGCGGCAAGGTGAAGCAGTGCCGCAGTGCCCACGCCGGCCTCTGCGATCTTGCACGCGAGGTTCACCTTCATGCCGAGGCTGTCGCACAGCAGCGCCATCCGCTGGGCGGCGAGCAGTCCGCCAAGCTTGCCGAGCTTCAGGCTGGCCCCGGCTGCTGCGCCGATGGCCTGGTGGTCTCGCAGATCGCGCGCGCTGCGCAGGCCTTCGTCGCAGCCGATCGCGATCGGGCTGGCGGCAGCGACCCGCGCCATGGCGGCGAGGTCGTCGCCATGCACCGGTTGTTCGAGGAAGTCGAGCGCGCTGGTCGCGCTGATCGCGCGCACGTATGCCACCGCATCCGCCTCGGTCCAGCCCTGGTTGGCGTCCGCGCAGACGAGCAGCCCCGGGGCTGTGCGGCCAACCTCGGGCCGGCCGGGCACCGCGGTCGCGAGTGACCTGCCGAGGACGGCGCACACCGCGCGCGTGCGCTCGATGTCCTCGCGCAGTTGCCGGGCGCCGACCTTCAGCTTGAACGCCACACAGCCCTCGGCCCGCATCCTTGCCGCATCGGCGATGTCGGTATCGGTATCGCCGGAGGCGATGTAGCGCAGCACCGGGATGCTGTCCCGTCGACCGCCACCCAGCAAGGCATGGACGGGCTGGCCCCTCACCTTTCCCAGCGCATCGTACAAGGCTGTTTCGATCGCTGCCTTGACGCCAGGATTGCCGTGCAGCGCCTGCGACATGCAGGCGATGGCGCCCTCGATGTCGTCGAGTGATCGGCCCTCGAGAAGCGGCGCCACGAAACGCACGGCTTCCACCATCCCGGGCAACAATTCGCCAGTCATCGCCGGCGCAGCAGCGGCCTCTCCCCACCCGAGCACTCCGCCTGCCTCGATGCGCACCAGCAGGTTGTCGGCGGTCGTGGTCGTGCCGGTCGCGCGCTTCAATGGCCGCGCGAGCGGCAGGTGGACCGCGATCGGTTCGATCCGCCCAATGGTCACCAGCGTCGCGGGGCGACTCACTGCGGCTCCACCTTCGCCGCGCGCAGGATTTCCGCGTAGCGCTCGATGTCGCGCTCGATGATCTTGCGGAACGCCGCCGGACTCTCCGCGCGTGGATCGTAGCCGGCACCCAGCAGGTATTCCCGCAGCTTCGGCGTGGAGACCGCCTTGCGCAGTTCCGTGAACAGACGGTCGATGACCACCTTCGGCGTGCCCGCCGGTGCGAGCCATCCGTGCCATCCCGCGTCGAATTCGAAGCCCGGGAGGCCCGCCTCGGCGATGGTCGGCACGTCCGGGAGGGAGGCCACCCGTGTGGCGCCGGTGAACCCGAGGGCCCGTATCTTGCCAGCGTGTATGAAGGGTGCGGCGGGCGCCGCGGACGGGAACTGCACGTGTACCTCGCCACCGACCACCGCCGAGAGCGCCGGGCCACCGCCCTTGTAGGGCACGTGCAGCATGCGGATGCCGGCCCGCAACGCGAACAGCTCGGCTGCGAGGTGCTGGCCATTGCCGACGCCCGCGGAACTGAAGCGCAGCGGCTCCGCGCGCGTCCTGGCGTGGGCGATCAGTTCCTGCACCGACTTCACCGGCAGGGCCGCGTTGATGACCATGAGGTAGCCGGTGCCGACGATGTGGTTGGTGATCGGCGCGAAGTCCTTGAGGGTGTCGTAGGGCAGCTTCCTGTACAGGCTGTGGTTGACGGCGAAGGTGAACGGCGTGCTCAGGATGGTGTAGCCGTTGGGTTGCGACTTGGCGACGAGATCGGTTCCGTTGATGCCGTTGGCGCCACCCCGGTTGTCGATCACGACCGGCACGCCCAGTTGCTCTTCCATCTGTCGTCCGATCACCCGACCGAGGACGTCGACGTTTCCCCCGGGTGGAAATGGAATCACCAGTCGGATCGGCTTTGCCGGAAAGCCGTCGATCTGTGCACTGGCGACGCCACCCATGATCGTCAGCGCAACGAGCGCGATGGCCGCCGGCAACCCGCCAGCCGCAGCGCAGGCAAACGGGCTGGAGACGATCGCGATACGCGCGTCAGCGTTCGTGCACATCCTGCTCCTCCTTCATCTGCAAACCCGTGCCGCTCATGGCCACTGCCGGACGGTTGTGCCGGTGACCGTGGCGGCTATCTCGTTCGGCGTTCAGTCGATGCGACGGCGCCGTCTCAATTCACTGATGACCGCCGAATTGTCCAGCTCGCCCTCGCCATGGGCAAGACACCCCTCGATCAGCTCGAGATAGACGCTCGCCAGGGGCAACTCCTGCCCGCAGCGCCGCGCCGCCTCGTGCATCAGCGAGAAGTCCTTGCGCGACTGAGCGACCTTGGCATGCGGCGTGAAGTCGCTGATCGCCATCTTGAGGCCACGGTTGTCCATGGTCCGGGAGTAGGCGGCAGAGGCCTTCAGCACCTCGAGCAGCGGGATCAGTTCGAGGCCCATCGATTCGGCGAACGCCAGGCCTTCCGCAAGC
>CANGUQ010000043.1 GCA_947456915.1 Betaproteobacteria bacterium | reverse complement strand
TCGGTGCAGACTGCGGTATCGACGGGCGCGCCCGCCGCGGGCGCCGGTGCAGCGGCAGCCACGCTCGCGCCGCCGCTCGCACCGACGATCGGCATCGAGGACTTCGGCAAGGTCGATCTGCGCATCGTGCGCATCGCTGATGCGCAGCGCGTCGAAGGCGCCGACAAGCTGGTGCAGCTCACCCTCGATCTGGGCGGCGAGCGGCGCAACGTGTTCGCCGGCATCAAGTCGGCCTACGCGCCGGAGGCGCTGATCGGCCGGCTCACCGTGATGGTCGCCAACCTCGCCCCGCGCAAGATGAAGTTCGGCGTCTCCGAGGGCATGGTGCTCGCCGCGAGCGGCGAAGGCCCGGGAATCTTCCTGCTCGCGCCCGATAGCGGCGCCCAGCCCGGGATGAAGGTCAGGTAGCGCAGCGCTACTCGCCCTTCAGGCCGGCATTGCGGGTCGCGCGCGCCCAGCGCTCGGTATCGCGGGCGAGCAGATCCCCGAACTGCTCCGGGGTCATCGTCACCGGCTCCACGCCGATGTCGCGGAAACGCTCGCGCATCGCCTCGCCGGCGATGATGCGGTTCACCTCGGTGTTGAGCCGGGCGACGATCGGGCGCGGCGTTCCCGCCGGCGCGAACATGCCGATCCAGAAGTCGGCCTCGAAACCCGGCAGCCCCGACTCGCCCGCCGTCGGTACGCCAGGCAAGGCGGGCGAGCGCTTCGGCCCGTTGATCGACAGCGCGCGCAGGCGCCCGGCCTTGATCAGCTGTACGGCCGAGGCGACCCCGGTGAACATGACGTCGGTCTCGCCGCTCACCGTGGCGGTGACGCCCGGGGTACTGCCCTTGTACGGAATGTGCAGGATGTCGACGCCAGCCATCTGCCGGAACAGTTCCGCCGCGAGGTGCGGCGAGCTGCCGATGCCGGCGGAGGCGTAGCGGATCGATCCGGGCCTGGCCTTCGCGAGGCGGATCAGGTCGGCAATCGTCTTCACCGGCACCGACGGATGCGCAATCAGCACGCTGGTCGAGTAACCGAACACGGCCACCGGAGTGAACTGCCGCACCGGGTCGTACGGCAGTTTCGGATAGATGCTCGGATTCACCGCCATGATCGCGGTCCCGGCCACCAGCAGCGTGGCGCCGCTGGGCGCAGCCTTGGCCGCGGCCTCCGTGCCGATGATCCCGTTCGCCCCGGCGCGATTCTCCGCCACGACGGTGACGCCGAGCGCGTCGGCGAGCCGCTGGCCGATCGTTCGCGCGAGGGTATCGGTCGAGCCCCCGGCCGCCTGCGGCACCATCAGCAGTATCGACTTCAGCGGGAAGTCTTCCTGCGCCGATACGGGAGTGCCGACCGCGGCCAGCGCCGCGCCGAGCAGCAGCGTTCTCATGCGTCCTCCATTCATGCAGCAGATGCCGTGGCCGCCGGCGCCTGCTGCGCGAGAAACTTGCGCAGCACGTACTGGGCGATGCCGCCGTCGAGGTAGTACTCCACCTCCGGCCGGGTGTCGAGACGAGCGGTGAGCGTGATCGCCATCGTCGATCCGTCCTCCCGGGTGATCGTGCACGCCACGGCGGGCTTCGGTGCGGTGCCCGCACCGGGCACCTCGATGTCGAAGCGCTCGCGACCGGTCAGTCCCAGCGTGGACCGCGTCACGCCGGGGGGAAACTGCAGCGGCAGTACACCGACACCGACGAGGTTGGAGCGGTGGATGCGCTCGAACGATTCGGCGATCACCGCGCGCACACCCAGCAGTTGCGTGCCCTTGGCCGCCCAGTCCCGGGACGACCCCGCACCGTATTCGCGCCCGGCAACCACCACCAGCGGCACGCCCTGCGCGCGGTAGCGCTCGGCTGCCTCGTGCACGTTCATCGGCACGCCATCGGGCCAGTGCACGGTCGACGAGCCCTCGACGCCGGGCGTCAGTTCGTTGCGCAACCGCAGGTTGGCGAAGGTGCCGCGGATCATCACCTCGTGATTGAGGCGGCGCGCCGCGTAGTTGACGAAGTCGCGCGGTTCCACACCCAGCGAGCGCAGATACCTGCCGGCGGGGCCGTCGGCCGGGATCTCGCCGATCGGCGAGATGTGATCGGTGGTCACCATGTCGCCGAGCATCAGCAGGACGCGGGCACCGCGGATCGGCTGCACCTCGGGGCGGGCAGCCGGCATCGCCGTGAAGAACGGCGGACGCACGATGAAGTGACTGCGCGGGTCCCACACCGGCAGCATCGACTCCGGCGCGGTCAGCGACGCCCACTGCGGGGTGCCTTGGCGCACCTGCGCGTAGCGCTCGCGAAACAGCGCAGGCGACAGCGTGCGCTCCAGCACCTCGGACACCTCGGCGTCGTCGGGCCAGAGCTCGCGCAGCCACACCGGCTGCCCCTGTGCATCCACGCCCAGCGGGTCGCGCGTGAGGTCCGTGGTGATCGTGCCGGCCAGCGCATAGGCGACGACCAGCGGGGGCGAGGCGAGGAAGTTCGCGCGCACGCGCGAATGGATGCGCGCGTCGAAATTGCGATTGCCGGAAAGCACGGCGACGGTGGCGAGCCGGCGCTGCTCGATGGTGCGCGCCACGGCCTCGGGCAGCGGACCGGAATTGCCCATGCAGCTCATGCAGCCGAAGCCGGTCACGTGAAAGCCCAGCGCATCCAGATCCTCCTGCAGCCCGCTCGCCTGCAGGTAGTCGACCACCACGCGCGACCCGGGCGACAGCGAGGTCTTCACCCACGGCTGCACGGCGAGGCCGCGCCGCCGTGCGTTCCTGGCGAGCAGGCCCGCGGCCACCATCACCCGCGGGTTCGACGTGTTCGTGCAGCTGGTGATCGCCGCGAGCACCACGTCACCGTGACCCAGGCTGTACTGCGCGCCGGCGACAGGTTCTCGCTGGGGTGCCTGCGGGCACTCGGCGGCGAAAGCTGCAGGCGCGCTCGCCAGCGGCACACGCGCATCGGGACGACCCGGACCGGCCACGCAGGGCTCGACCGCGGCCAGGTCGATCTCCACCACGCGCGCATAGTCGGGCTGCGCCGTCGTGGCGTCGCGCCACAGGCCCTGCGCCCTGCAGTAGGCCTCGACCAGCGCGACCTGTTCCGCATCGCGCCCGGTCAGCGCGAGGAAGCGCAACGTCTCGGCGTCGACGGGGAAGAACCCCATGTTCGCACCGTACTCCGGGGTCATGTTGGCGATCGTTGCACGCTCGGGCAGCGAGAGCGTGTCGAGGCCGTCGCCGCAGAACTCGACCACCTTGGCGATCACGCCCTGCCGGCGCATCGCCTGCGTGATCGTGAGCACGAGATCGGTCGCGGTCACCCCCGGCCGCAACCGTCCGCAGAGCCGGCAGCCCACGACCTCGGGGACGAGGATGGAGATCGGCTCGCCGAGCGCGACCGCGCCTCCCTCGAGGCCGCCGACGCCCCAGCCTGCGATCCCGAGCGCATTGGTCATCGCCGTGTGGCTGTCCATCGCGATCAGCGAATCGGGATAGGCCAGCACGCGGCCGCCGACCTCGGCCGTCCACACCACGCGCGCGAGGTGCTCGAGGTTCACCTGGTGCAGGATGCCGGAGCCGGGAGGAAACACGCGCAGATTGCCGAATGCGCGGCTGCCCCAGCGCAGGAACTCGTAGCGCTCGCGGTTCTGCGCGAACTCGCTCGCCATGTTGTGTTCGAGGGCGTCCGGCCGGCCACTCACCTCGACCATCACGGAGTGGTCGACGATGAAGTCGACGTGGATCTGCGGCTCGATGCGGCGCGGATCCCCGCCCAGCGACTGCATCGCCTCGCGCATCGCCGCGAGATCGCCCAGCAGCGTGATGCCCGACGAGTCGGGCATCATCATCCGCGCGGGACGGAAACCGATCTCGCAGTCCGCTGCCGGCGCGCCCCGATTGCGGGCGCGAAGCCAGGCGGCGAATCCGGCGAGATCATCGCCTGCGGCCTGCCCCAGCGCCTGCTGGCGCAGCAGGTTCTCCAGCACCACCCTGAGCACGAAGGGCAGGCGATCCGCGCCCTCGAATCCGTCCGCCTGCGCGGCGGCGAGGCTGAAGTAGTCGTAGTCCCGGTCGGCGACACGCAGGGTGCGCCGCGTCCGGCTGCCGTCGCCGGCCGTCGTCTCGGTAGTCATCGCTCCTCGCAAGGCTGCCCCGTCGCGGGGTCTGGTCTGGATCGCGCACGGGGACGCTCGGGGGAAGCCCGCGCAGCCCGTCCGGCACACATCAGGTCACGCGCGAGGATACGCGACCGGCCCGCGCCCGGGCGTGCGTGCGAACACCCGCTTGGCGCGCACCGGCACGAATCCCCGCGTGCGCTTCCCGTGCGGCCCGGGACGCGCTCCGGCGCGCACCCCGGCCTGCGACACGCGCAACGGCGCCTGTCGCGCCCGGAATGCCGCACCCCGCACGGCCGCGAGACTGGCGCGGCACGGATCGGCGCACTGCACGCACCCGCGCACGTCGCTGTGCGTGCGATTGTCGGCAGCGGTCAGGCCATTGTCAACGCGCGCCACCGCCGCCCGGACCGGCAGCGCGATCGTCGCCGGCGCCGCTGCGTCACCGGTGCGGCGCGATCGGACTGGCATAGAATGCGGGGAACGGCCGTCAGAGCCGGCTTCTCATCGCTCAGGGAAAAGCACGGCGGATGGCATCATTGCCGCGGTTTCGGCCGCGCCTGCTCGACAGTCTCGACGGTTACTCGGGCGCGCAGTTCGGCACCGATCTGGCCGCGGGCGTCACCGTCGGCGTGCTCGCACTGCCGCTGGCGATGGCGTTCGCGATCGCCAGCGGCATGTCGCCGCAGGCGGGGATCTTCACCGCGATCGTCGCCGGACTCGTCATCTCCGCGCTGGGCGGGTCGCGCGTGCAGATCGGCGGGCCGACGGGCGCATTCATCGTCATCGTGTACGGCATCGTCGTGCAGCACGGCGTGGCGAACCTGCTGATCTGCACGATGCTCGCTGGCGCAATGCTGCTCGCGATGGGGTTCGCGCGGCTGGGCAGCTGGATCCGCTTCATTCCGATCTCGGTGATCAGCGGCTTCACCAAGGGGATCGCGGTGCTGATCCTGCTGTCGCAGGTGAAGGAGTTCCTCGGGCTGCAGACCGAGGCGTTGCCGGCGGAGTTCTTCGCGAAGCTCGCCGCGCTGTGGGCGGCACTGCCCACCGCCAGTGCGCAGAGCATCGCGCTCGGTGCGGCCTGCGTGCTGCTGATCGCGCTGTGGCCGCAGCGCTGGCGCGCGCTGCCCAGCCCGGTCGTGGCGCTGGTGCTCGGCACTGCCGCCGCCGCACTGCTGCAGCTCGACGTGGAGACGATCGGTTCGCGTTTCGGCGGCATTCCCGCCGGCCTGCCGCAACTCGCGCTGCCGCAGGTGTCGCTGTCGGCGATCGGGCCACTGATCTTCCCGGCGTTCACCATCGCGATGCTCGGCGCGATCGAGTCGCTGCTCTCGGCGACCGTCGCCGACAACATGATCGACGACCGGCACGATCCGAATCAGGAGCTGATCGCGCAGGGTCTGGCAAATCTCGTCGCCCCGCTGTTCGGTGGCTTCTGCGCGACCGGCGCGATCGCGCGCACCAGCACCAACGTGCGCATGGGCGCGCGCAGTCCCGTCGCCGGCATCGTCCACGCGCTGACCCTGCTCGCGATCGTGCTGGTGGCCGCGCCCGCAGCGCGCTGGATCCCGCTGACCGTACTGTCGGCGATCCTGATGGTGGTCGCATGGAACATGGCGCAGTGGAGCGAGTTTCGCGAACTGCGCCGCTTCCGCATGAACTACCGGATCGTGCTGCTGGCGACCTTCGTGCTCACCGTCATCTTCGACCTGACGGTCGCCGTGGAGGTCGGGCTGGTGCTCGCCGCCGTGCTGTTCATCACGCGCGTGTCGGGGCTCACCGAAGTGCGCGAGCTCGCCCTGCCGGTGCTCGACGACGCCGCAGGCGTCGCCGCCGACGCGCGGCCGGTGCGCGTGTTCGAGGTGTTCGGCACGCTGTTCTTCGGCGCGGCGAACAAGATCGAGCCGCTGCTTGCCCTCGCCGATCCGAAGCATCCGGCGCAGGTGATCGTGCTCGACCTGCAGAAGCTCATCAACATCGACACCACCGGGCTCGAGATGCTCGCCACGCTGCAGCGCAAGCTCGCGAAGAACGGCAAGCGGCTGTTGCTCGCCGGCGCGAACGCTCAGCCGCTGTCGCTGTTCGAGCGATCGGGCTTCATCGGGACGCTGGGCCGATCGAATGTATGCGACAGCGTGTCGCAGGCGATGGCGCGGGTTCTGCCCGGATTCTCGGGAGACATCTAGCGGCACCCCGCCGCGGCCTAGGTCTCCAGCCTGATGTTCGCCCGCTTCACGACGTCGCCCCACTTCGCGTGCTCGGCCCGGATGTACGCCGCGAACTCTTCGGGCGAATCGCCGATGACGAAGTTGCCCTGGGCGCCGACCCTGTCGCGGATGTCCGCTCCGCTGATCGCGCGCACGATCTCGCGATTGAGCCGCAGCAGCAGCTCGCGGGGCATGCCGGCCGGAGCGACGATGCCGTTCCAGTTGAGCGATTCGAACCCGGGCAGACCGGACTCGGCCATCGTCGGTACCTCGGGCATCATCGCCAGCCGCTGGCGGCCGGTGACCGCGAGCAGCCGCAGCCGGCCGCTCTTCACGAACTGCAGCGCATCGCTGGACGTGGAGAAGGTCATCGAGACCTCTCCGCCGATCAGCGCCGGCAGCACCAGCGCCGTGCCCTTGTACGGCACGTGCAGCATGTCGATGCCCGCGAGCACCTTCATCAGCTCGCCGTTCATGTGCGAGATCTGGCCGAGGCTGGCCGAAGCGAACGTGAGCTCACCGGGTCTCTTGCGGGCAAGCGCGATCAGATCCCTCACCGATTTCACCGGCACCGATGGATGCACCAGCAGATACGAGGGACCGCCGATCAGGTTCGCCACCGGGGTCAGATCCCTGAGCGTGTCGAACGGCATCTTCTGCAGGTGCGGCAGCACGGCGAGCACGCCGACGGTGGCGATCGCCAGCGTGTTCCCGTCGGCGGGTTGCCGGATCGCGAATTCGAGGCCGGGCACGCTGTTGCCACCCGGGCGGTTGTCGACGATCACCGGCTGCCCGAGCGCTTCGGGCAGCCGCTGCGCGACCAGCCGTGCCGCGTAGTCGGACGGGCCGCCCGGTGGCGACGGCACGATGATGCGCACGATGCGCGACGGGCCGGCAGTCTGGGCGAACACCGGCAGCGGCGCTGCACACAGCGTCGCGGCCGACAGCACTGCGACCGCACCGCGCGCACCGGCTGCCGTGCGCAGCAGGTCGCCGACGGCTGCAGGCAGCACCGGGATCGGTCGGATCATCGAATGGCTACGGTCCATCGTGCACTCCCGCGCGGGCGTTGTCCGGAAGCATGCACGAACGATGCCAGCGGATGCACTCACCGGGGCGCAAGCGCCTGATCGATCGCCTCGGCAACCGCCTCGCTCGACGCCGGATTCTGGCCGGTGATCAGGCGACCGTCGCGCACGGCGTGGGCAGTGAACTTCGGTGCGCCCGCAAACGACGCGCCGAGTGCGCGCAGCCGCGTCTCCAGCGCGAACGGCACGACGTCGGTGAGGCCGACAGCCGCCTCCTCCTCGTCGGTGAAGCTGGTGAGCCGCAGTCCGCTGACCACCGGCTTGCCGTCGGCTCGCCGCGCCGCGACCAGCCCGGCCGGCCCGTGGCAGACGGCGGCGATCACCCGACCGGCATCGAAGGCCTGGCCGACGAGCGCGGCGAGTTCGGCGCTGCCGGGCAGGTCCCACATCGTGCCGTGCCCGCCGGGCAGGAACAGCGCGTCGAAGTCGGCGACCGCGAAGGTTCCCACCGCCGCAGTCGCCCGCACCGCGGCCATCGCCTGCGCATCGCCGAGAAAGCGCGTGACCGCAGCAGGTCGATCGGCGTCGGTGCCGAGCGACCCCGGATCGATCGGCACCTCGCCTCCGGCGATCGACGCGAGCGTGACCGAGTGGCCGCGGTCGCGCAGCAGCCAGTACGGCGCGGCCAGTTCCTCGAGCCACACCCCGGTGGGCTTGCCGGTCTCACCCAGTATGCGGTGAGAGGTCAGAACGAACAGGATGCGTGACATGGAATGCTCCCGGAAAGTCGCGATCGCACACGATACCCGAAGCAGGATCGGCGCCTGCGGCCAGGCGCGCGGTGCGGAGCACGCTGTCGCCCACCGCCCCGCGTCCTCGCCGGCGGCACCTCAGAGCGGACCTGCTGCGAACGGGCCGGTGATCGCCAGCGTGGCGCCGATCGAATACATGTTGACGAACAGCACGCGCCCTGCGGGATCGAAGCAGGCGCCGGCGAACTCCCCGCCGATCTGCGACCCCGGCGTGGGCATGCCCCGGATTTCCTTGCCCAGTGCGTGCGCACGCGCGAGCACGTCGGGCACGAGGTTGTTCTGGGCAAACGCGAACGTCGCCCCGCCGCTGGCCACGCCCATCAGGCGCACGCCCACGCTCTGCCCGTTGTGCTGGAAGGCGCCGCCATCCTCGCAGATGAGCAGTCCCCCTTTCGGGCTGACGGTGATGTTGTCGAAGTTGTTGCCGATGTTCGCCGCACCCGGCGGTACCGCGCAGATGCAGGTCAGCGTCTGGGAATCGAGGTCGAGCTGCCACACGCAGCCCTTGCCGTCGCCGGGTACACCGTCGGCGCTGGCGCGACCGGCGGCAGTGTCGACGATGTACATGCGCCGGTTCCAGCAGCAGATGCCCTCGCCGCGGCTCATGCGCGCGCCGCCCTTGCCGTAGCCCTCGTTGAAGCAGCCGGAGACCGTTACGGCACCGATGAACGGCAAGGTGCCGGCGGCGAGCGTCACCGGCTCGGCATCGGGGTTGTCCAGCGTGACCCAGTCGAGCGTGTAGCGATCGCCCAGCGAAGGGGCCAGCAGGGCCGCCTGATCGCGCACACCGCGCAGCCGCGCCATCCTGAGCACGCCGCCCTCGAGCAGCGAGCCGTGCGCCCCGCGCGTCACCTTCGGTTCGAAGCGGTAGAACCCGGACACGCGCGGTCCGTCCTCCGTCAGATAGACATGTCCCGTTGCCGGATCGACCGCGGCCGCCTCGTGAAAGAACCGCCCCATGCCGACGATCGGCTGCGCGCTGGTCTGCCGCGCATCGGCGGGCACCTCGAACACGTAGCCGTGCCTGCGCCCGCGCGCGCCATTGCTGCCGACGACGCCGGAGCGATCGGTGAGCACCTCCTCGCAGCTGAGCCACGTGCCCCAGGGCGTGACGCCACCGGCGCAGTTGGCAAGCGTGCCGGACAGGCTGGGCAGAGACGAGATCCAGTTGCCGTCACGCCAGATCAGCGTGGTCGTGCCTCCCCCCGGGGCGGCCGTGCCGTCCGGCGCCGCCGCGCCGTCGTAGGGCGCCGACGGCGCGCTGATCGGCCGCGTCGACATGCTGCGCTCGTGGTTGCGCACGATCACGAGTTCGCCGCCGCTCGCACCCGCACGCTGGCTCGCGATCACCCCCATGCCGTCGTGATTGCCGGGCGTGCGCTGCCCGTCGCTCATCGGGTCGCCGGTCCAGCCATAGCTCCGGTAGCTGAAACCGCGCGGCAGTCGCACCAGCGGCAGTCCGGTCGTCTCGTCCTCGACCGGGGCAATCGGCCCGTACGGGCTTGCGACGAGGGCCGATGCGGCCGCCGCCGCAGGCGTGTGCGCGCATGCGAACCGCGCCTGCAGCGCACCGAAGGCACCCGCCACCGGACAGGCTGCGAGTGCAGCCGCGCCGGCGAGGAACGAGCGTCGAGCGGACCTTGCGGGGTGTACGCTCACCGTCGGCGCCTCGTGTGCGCCCGGGCAGCGTCCGGGCACATCAGTCGAACCGGGCGTGCATCCACGCGAGATACGCCTGCGCGTCGGGCGAGCCTTCGGCCGGCGCGAAGCCCGGCAGTTCGCCCGCCGTGCGCGGCACGAACGGACCGGCCTTCGCCTCGAAGGCGACCGTGCCGGGCAGGAGCGCGACCAGCGAGTGGATCGTGCCGTGCACGATGTCGATCCCGACGCAGTCGGAGCCGGCACGCAGCACGCGCTGATCGAGCACCGCGCCTGCGCCGTCGAACAGCAGCACGCCGATCGTCCCCTTCAGCACGAACAGCGTCTCGTCCTTCGTGGCCTCGAGATGGCAGTGCGGCGGAATGTACGAGTCGGGCTCGATGGCATTGAGCAGGCGATTGCTGGGGAAGTCGTCCGTCGGGTGAAAGTTCAGATTCCTGCGCCGGCGTGCACTCGCGCGCGCCTGCGCGCTCAGCGTCTCGAGCATCGCGCCGTCGATCCACCGGGTGTGCAGCTCGCGCGCGGCCATCAGTAGACGATCTCCACCGCCTCGGGGCGCAGCCATTCGCCGAGCTTGCCCACCAGTTCCTCGTGCAGGTTCACGTTCCAGCCCTCGCCCAGCGTGATCGGCGCGGTCGCCACGCCGTTGTCGTACAGGATCTGCACCGGGCACGGGCCGGCGCGGTACGGCGTGAGCAGCTCGGTCAGCCGCTTCACGTTCGCCTGCGGCGTGGCACCGGCGAGCTGACCGTTGCAGTGCAGCCGCAACCCGCGCGCGAACCGGTTGCGCGCGGCCGCGAGGTCGTACACCTTCTCCACCGAGATCCGGCGGAAGGTCTCGCCGCTGTCGCTGTCCGGGCCGCCGCGGCGGATGTCGCGCACCTTCGCCTCGAGCACCAGCACGGCGTCCTCGACGATGGCCTTGCGGTGCTGGTCGTAGAGCTCGCCGTACATCGTCACCTCGACCGCGGCGGTGCCGTCGGAGAGCGTGACCACGATCAGCCGCGACGAACTCTGCGTCTTCAGCTGGCGCACCGATTCGACGACGCCGGCGATCAGCTGCGTCGCCTGCGCGAACTCGTGGCCGCCGGACACCGGCGCCAGCCGGGCGAGCGTCGTGCGCACGAAGCGACCGATCTCGTCGCGGTAGCCAGAGTAGGGGTGACCCGAGTAGTAGAAGCCCAGCGCAGCCTTCTCCTCGCGCAGCAGCACGCGCTGGTCCCAGCGCGGCGGATCGGGCAGCGCGACCTGCGGCCGCGCCTCGGTCTCGCTGCCGCCGAACAGCGAGACCTGCTGCGCATTGCGCTCGCGCTGCTCGGCTGCGCTGATCGCGAGACCCACCCACGCGAGCTGCCGCCCGCGGTGATCGTCCAGTGCGTCGAAGGCCCCGGCGCGCACCAGCGCCTCGATCACCCGGCGGTTGACCATGCGCTTGTCCACGCGCGCGCACAGATCGAACAGGTCGCGGAACGCCCCGCCCTTGCCTCGCGCGGCGACGATCGCGTCGATGGCCGCCTCGCCGGTCCCCTTCACCGCGCCCAGCCCGAAGCGGATCGTGCGCGCGTCGATCGGCACGAAGCGGTACTCGCCGGCATTGATGTCGGGAGGCAGCACCACGAGGCCGTTGTCCCGGGCGTCCTCGCACAGCGCGCGAACCTTGTCCGCGTCGTCCATGACCGCCGAGAGGTTGGCTGCGAAGAACGCGGCGGCGTGGTGCACCTTGAACCACGCGGTCTGGTAGGCCACCAGCGCATAGGCGGCGGCGTGCGACTTGTTGAACCCGTAGCCGGCGAACTTCTCCATCAGGTCGAACATCTCGTTCGCCTTCGCCGTGTCGATGCCCGAGGCAGCGGCGCCCTCGGCGAAGATCTGCCGGTGCTTGGCCATCTCCTCGGGCTTCTTCTTGCCCATCGCGCGACGCAGCAGGTCGGCGCCGCCGAGCGAGTACCCGCCGACGCGCTGCGCCATCTGCATCACCTGCTCCTGATAGACCATGATGCCGTAGGTCTCGGCGAGCACCTCCTCCACCCGCGGATCCGGGTACTCGACCGCGTGCCGGCCGTGCTTGCGATCACAGAACTCCGGGATCAGGTCCATCGGCCCCGGGCGGTACAGCGCGACCAGCGCGATGATGTCCTCGAAGCGGTCTGGTCGCGCGAGCTTGAGCAGATCGCGCATGCCGCGCGATTCGAACTGGAACACGGCCGTCGTGTTCGCACGCGCGAAGAGCTGGTAGGTCGGTGCGTCGTCGAGCGGCAGCGCATCCAGCACGACCTGCGCCTGCGGGTCGAGGCGCGCGATGTACTTGAGCGTCCAGTCGAGGATGGTGAGCGTGGTCAGCCCGAGGAAGTCGAACTTGACCAGCCCGACCGCCTCCACGTCGTCCTTGTCGAACTGGCTCACCGCAGCCTCGGTGCCCGCCGCCATGTAGAGCGGACAGAACTCGGTCAGCCTGCCCGGCGCGATCAGGACGCCGCCGGCGTGCATGCCGACGTTGCGCACGACGCCCTCCAGCCGCTCGCCCAGCGCGAGCAGTTCGGCGACCTCCTCCTCGGCCTGCTCGCGCGCCTCGATCTGCGGCTCGACCTCGCGCGCATAGATCACGTTGGGCTCGGGCTCGCCCTCGCGCCGGCGCAGCGTGACCACCTTGCCCGGCTGGAATGGCACGAGCTTGGCGATCTGGTCGCAGAACGTGTAGGACAGATCGAGCACCCGCCCGGCATCGCGCACCACCGCGCGCGCGGCCATCGTGCCGAAGGTGACGATCTGCGACACGCTCTGCGCGCCGTACTTCTCGCGCACGTAGTTGATCACCCGATCGCGCCCTTCCTGGCAGAAGTCGATGTCGAAGTCGGGCATCGACACGCGCTCGGGGTTGAGAAAGCGCTCGAACAGCAGGTTGTAGCGCAGCGGGTCCAGATCGGTGATGCCCAGCGAATACGCGACCAGCGAACCTGCGCCCGAGCCGCGCCCGGGCCCGACCGGTACCTGATTGCGCTTCGCCCAGTTGATGAAGTCGGCGACGATCAGGAAGTAGCCCGGAAAGCCCATCTTGACGATGGTCGCGATCTCGAACGCGAGCCGTTCGCGGTAGCGCGGGCGCTGCGCATCGCGCTCGGCTGCATCGGTGTACAACCCGGCGAGGCGCTGCTCCAGTCCGTGCTCGGCCTGCTGCTCGAGATAGGCCTCGAGGCTCACGCCCTCGGGAGTGGGAAAGCGCGGCAGGTGCGTCTTGCCCAGCGACAGTTCGAGATTGCAGCGCTTCGCGATCTCCACGGAATTGGCCAGCGCGGAAGGCAGATCCCTGAACCGCTCGACCATCGCCTCGATCGGCAGCAGGTACTGCTCGTCGGTGTACAGGCGCGGACGGCGCTGATCGCCCAGCGAGTAACCCTCGGCGATGCACACCCGCGCCTCGTGCGCCTTGAAGTCCTCGCGGTCGAGAAACTGCACCGGGTGGGTGGCCACCACCGGCAGGCGCAGCCGCGCGGCGAGCGCCGCCGCCGCCTGCACGTGCGCCTCGTCGTCGGGGTGCCCGGCCCGCTGCACCTCGATGTAGAACCGCCCGGGCAGACGCGCCGCCCACTCGCGCGCCAGCGTCTCGGCCAGCGCCTCGTTGCCCTGCGCCAGTGCAGCGCCGATCTCGCCGCCGCGCGCGCCCGACAGCGCGATCAGTCCCTCGCCGCCCTCGCCGTCGAGCCACTCGCGGCGGATCTCCGGCCGCCCGCGGTTCTGGTTCTCGCGGTAGGCGCGGGTGATGAGTTCGCACAGCCGGCGATAGCCGCTCTGCGACTGGCAGAGCAGCAGCATGCGCTGGGCACGGTCGCGATCGGCGTCCTGAGTCACCGCCATGTCGGCGCCGGCGATCGGCTTCACGCCGGCGGCGAGCGCGGCCCGGTAGAACTTGATCAGCCCGAACAGATTGCCGGCGTCGGTGAGCGCGAGCGCCCCCATGCCCAGCGCCTGCGCGCGCTCGAGCGCAGCCTCCGGTTGCAGCAGACCGTCGCTGACCGAGTATTCACTGTGCACGCGCAGGTGGACGAAAGCGGGCTGGGGCATCGGTCGGACTGATGAGGAACGGCTGCAGGATTCTACGCGGCGGCGCAACGGCGGTCATGCGCTGCACGGGCACGGCGACGGTGATGCGCAGCACCCGCCTGGCGAGCAGCGGCCCCGGCGCGAGGCAGAGCACCGCTGCCGCGGACCCGACGGCGGAATTGCCCGTACCGGTTGAAAAAAGGCTTCAACCCGCCCAGACTCCCCCGCTGACGGGATCAGCAGCGACCGAGCGTACACCGCCGGCATGGCTGCTGCGTTGAATGTGCAGGCCCGCGCCACACC
>CANGUQ010000042.1 GCA_947456915.1 Betaproteobacteria bacterium | reverse complement strand
GCTGTCGCAGGCTGCCGCCGATCGACAGGCCGCGACGCTCGGGCACCGGTGCCGCGCCTCCGCCGAACACGACAGCCGCGCGCTCGATGCGCGCTGCGGCACCGTCCAGCCGGCGCAGCACCTGCGCCGAGACCAGATTGCCGACGCTGAGCGCGACGCGGTCGCGCTGCGCACCGCCGATGCGCTCCAGCCGCAGCGGCCATGCCTCGGCGGCCGGCTTGTTGAACGGCGCAGGCAGTTCCACCGCGAGCCCGGCGAGCGAGGACTCGATCAGCACATCGCCGACCTTGCGCCGGTAGTTGACCGTCGCCCGCCAGTCCGTGCCCCCGCGCAGCGCAGCGCCCAGCGGCTCGGGCAGTTCCTTGCGCAGCATCTCCGCGCTCGCACGGCCGCTGGCCACCACGCGTACCGCGCCGTCGCGCTGCGAGGCGATGCTGAGCGTTGCAGGGCCGCCGAGCAGCTGTACGTTCGCGGTGCTCGCACGGATGCCGGTCTCGGTGAACTCCAGCCGCCCGGTCACGCCTTCGAGCACGGGCGTGTCGCGATCGACGACGATGCGGTTGCTGAAGAACTGATACGCACCACTCACCTTCGCGTCGTGGATGTGGCGCAGCGGCAGTTCGAGGCGCAGCGCGAGACGGCCTCGCCCCTGCGCCTCCATCTCCCGGGTGACCCCGTCGAGCAGCTTGTCCACCGGGCTCTGAGCAATGAAGCGCAGGAATTCCGGCGTCGCGGCCTCGGCCTCGCCCGAGACCTCCAGTATCTCGTCGCTGTGCGCGAGGTCGGGGATCACCGCGCGCACGCGCTGCAGGCGGATGCCACCGATCGTCGCACTGCGCGGATAGATGTCGAGACGATTGCCGCGAAACATCAGCTCGCCGTCGAGATCGGACAGCTGCGGCCAGCCCGGCGAGTAGTCGAGCTGGCCGTCTGCGACCTTCAGCGCGAGCAGGAACTGCCCGCGATCTCGCCCGGGCAGACTCCACGGGTAGTCGTCCAGATCGCCGCGCAGCCGCAACCGTACCTCGCTGATGCGCCCCCCGAGCAGCGCCGCCGAAAGCCACTTGCGCGTGTCGGCGTTGACCGTCTGCGGCAGGTAGCGCGCGACCGCACGCGGATCGGCGCGCGTGAGCGAGCCGGTCAGATCCGCATAGCCGCGTGGCGTCTCCCCCAGCCGATATGCACCGGCGATCGAGCCGGCCAGGTCCTTGTTGGCAAAGCTCGCATTGTTCAGCCGGATCGCGATCTGCTTGCCCTGCCGGGTCCAGCTCGCCTGCGCGCCGAGCGAGTCGAAGCGCAGATCGGCAGTGAACAGTTTCGGCCAGTTGACCGCCAGACCGCTGGCCGCGAGCGTCAGGCTGCCGCCACGCTCGGTCGCATCGATGCTGCCGGTGAGCCCGCTCAGCCCCGGCCAGTCGCCGTGCGCGGCCACGCCGAGATCGGCAAAGCGCCCCTTCGCGCTCCAGGTGAGCAGCGCATCGGCCGAGCCCGTCCACGAGATCGTGACATCGGACAGCAGACCGCGCGGTGCCAGACCGACGAGCAGCGCGTGCGCCCGCGGATCGATCGGCACCTGTTCGGCGAGCGCCGCCCACGGCTCGAGTTCGAGCGCGCTCGCGCTGAGCTCCCCGCGCTGGCCGGCGCCGACACGATACCAGCGCAGCAACGCGACGGTCGGCGCGGTCGGCGCACGCCCGCGCTGGGCGAGCGTCAGCTGATTCGCGGACAGTTCGAATCCGCCCTCGCCCGCGCGCCACGCGATGCGGCCGCTCATCGTGTCGAGTTCGAGCGGCTTCACCTCCCGCGCGAGCCGGGCACGCACGTCGCTCAGCTCGACATCGGCAGTCATCGCGGCGAGCTCGCCCGCCCTGACATCGGCCCACACGCGCACAGCGCCGGTGCCGCGCTCGATGCCACCGGGAAGATCGATCCACGACTCCCAGCCGGCAAGACTGGTGTCGCGCAACTGCAGGAACACGCGGCCGCTCCAATGCTCGAGGGCGAGCCGTTCGCCGTCGCGCCACTCGGCGCGCAGATCGAGCGGCGCCGCCAGCCCTGGCGGCGGGGTCGCCTGTACCCCCAGCCGGTGGCGCCGGCCGGCGTTCTGCAGCCGCACGTTCACACGGTGCAGCCACAGCTCGGGCGCGCCCCGCGACTCGTCGATCCACACCAGCGAGGCATTGCGCACCAGGATGCCGCGCTGCTCGAGCACCCACCGGGCAAGGCCGCCAGCGTCAGCGCCGCCGGATACCGGCAGGCCGGCGACCGACAGCGTGCCCTGAGCATCGCGCCGGATGGTCAGACTCGGTCCGGCGATCTCCACCAGATGCGTCCGCAACCGGCCAGCCATCATCGCCCGCCACGACAGCGTCACCTCGACCTGGCCGAGCGTGAGCGCCGGCCTGCCCGCCGCATCGTGCACGACCACATCGCGCAGCGACAGGTGCGGGCGCAGCCCGTTCCAGTTCGCCTCGACGTGCCCGACGCCGACCTGCTTGCCCGCCGCCTCGCTGATCATCGCGGCGATGCGGTCGCGGTGCTGGTCGATGCCCGGAAGCACGTAATAGCGCAGCGTCAGCACCACCGCCGCAGTGCCGAAACCGGCCAGCAGCACGAGCACGAGCAGCGCACGGTAGACCCACAGCGACGTGCGATGCAGCAGCCGCAGAGGGTAGTAGCGCGCCAGCCGCAGCAGCCTGGGTGCGCGCGCGCGCACGGTCGCCGGTTCGTTCAACGGCGCTGCGCTAGACTGCTGGACGTCGTGATCTGCATGCGATGCTCCGGCGCGCGGTCCGGTCCGAGTGCGACAGTCGGCACGCAACGGCGGCGCCACGGGCGCGCCACCGTCCACCGCGTCGGGTGCATCGGCTCTCGCCCGCCGACCACGTGTGCGCCCGGCGCCCGACTGCCATCCCTGTCCATGCCCCTAGTTTACGTCCGATTGCTTCGAGCCATGCCGTTTGTGCACCGCAGCCCCCCTGCTGCCGAGGCGACGGGAATTGCCGTCATCGGCGGCGCAGCGGGCCGGCCTGCGACGGCGGTCGCGGACCTTGCCCCGCACGGCTGCGGGCGGTCGCAATGACCGGCCTTGCCGCGGGCGCGAGCGACCCGTACACCCTCGCCGCAGCGCACAGCCGCGCAGTGACGCGGCTTGCCGCGGCCGGTCATGTCACCGACACTGCATTCAACGCGCTCGCACAGCAGCCCTTCTCCCGCCAGCACATGCATGCGCTGCTGTGCAGCGCACCCGAACAGCCGCTGGCGGCGCGGCTGCGCCGGCTGCGCCGCGACTGCCTGCTGGCCCTGATCGGTCGCGATCTTTCGGGCCGCGCCGATCTGGCGGAGGTGACCGCGACGATGACCCAGCTCGCCGAGGTCTGCACGCAGGCGGCCTGTGCCGAACTGGCCGGTGAATTCGCGGCGAGCTACGGCACCCCGATCGGCGAGGACAGCGGCGAACCACAATCGCTGATGGTGGTGGGCATGGGCAAGCTGGGCGGGGGCGAGCTCAACGTCTCCTCGGACATCGACCTCGTGTTCATCTACCCCGAAGAGGGCGAGACGCGCGGCCCCCGCACGATCAGCAACCACGAGTACTTCGTGCGCTTCGGCCGCAGGCTGATCGGGCTGCTCAACGACCTCACGCCCGAGGGCTTCGTGTTTCGCGTCGACATGCGACTGCGTCCCTACGGTGACAGCGGGCCGCTGGTGTGCAGCCTGCCAGCGCTCGAGAACTACTTCATCGAGCAGGGCCGGGAGTGGGAGCGCTATGCGTGGCTGAAAGGTCGGCTGATCGCGCTCGCCCCCACGGTGCAGGAGGGGCAGGACCCGGTCGCGCCCGGGCCGCCGCCGGAAGCCGAGCTGCAGGCGGCCGAGCGCGCGCTCGCGGCAATCGTGCAGCCGTTCGTGTTCCGGCGGTATCTGGACTTCAGCACGATCGCCTCGATGCGCGAGCTGTCCGAACAGATCAGGCGCGAAGTGCGGCGACGCGACATGTCCGGCAACATCAAGCTCGGCAGCGGTGGTATCCGCCAGATCGAGTTCATCGCGCAGCTGTTCCAGCTGATCCGCGGCGGACGCGAGCCGGCGCTGCGCACGCGTCCCACGCTGCAGGCGCTGCGCGAGCTGTGCGCGCGCGGCTATCTGGAGGCCGAGGAAACCGACGCGCTCGCCCGCGACTACGATCTGCTGCGCCGACTGGAGCATCGGCTGCAGTACCTCGACGACGCCCAGACTCACGACCTCCCGCTCGACCCGGACGACTGCGCGCGCATCGCGCATTCGATGGGCTGTGCGGACTGGTCGCAGTTCTCGCTGCAGCTCGAGGCGCTGCGCGCGCGCGTCAGTGCCCAGTTCGAGCGCGTGTGCGCGATTTCGCCGGGGGGCGAAGCCAAGCACGCGCTGGCCCCGCTCTGGAACGGCGAACTCGGTGCGGCGGAGGCCGAACGCGCGCTCGCGCAAGCCGGGTTTCGCGAACCCGCGCAGGCGGCCGCGCGCATCGAGGCGCTGCGCACCAGCCCCGGGGTACGGCGCATGGGCGCAGGCGGGCAGGCACGCCTCGCCGCGCTGGTGCCGCGCGCTCTGGAGGCGGCCGGACGCAGCGCCGATCCGGAGGCAACGCTCGCGCGTCTGCTGGAGATCATCGAGAGCATCGGCCGCCGCGAATCGTATCTCGCGCTGCTGGTCGAGCATCCGCCGGTGCTCGATCGCCTTGCCCAGCTCGCCGTCGCCAGTCCGTGGGCAAGCGGTTATCTCGCACGCCATCCGATCCTGCTCGACGAACTGCTCGACGTGCGCACGCTGCACGCGCCGCCGGCGTGGCCGAGGCTGCTCGAGGAGCTGCGTCATCACCTCGACGACACGACCGGCAATGCCGAGCGCCAGCTCGACATCCTGCGCCAGTTCAAGCACACGCAGCTGTTTCGCATCGTCGCGCAGGATCTCGCGGGCGACCTGCTGCTGGAGGTCGTGTCCGACCGGCTGAGCGAACTCGCCGATCTGCTGCTCACCGAGACGCTCGCGCGGTGCTGGCGGCATCTGAATCGCGAGCAGACGACGCCGCCGCCGCCGCGCTTCGCGATCATCGGCTACGGCAAGCTCGGGGGGAAGGAACTGGGCTACGGCAGCGATCTCGATCTCGCGTTCGTGTACGACGACACGCCGCTGCCGATCTTGCCCGGGAACCCGCAGCCACCGTCCCCGGCGGAGGACGGCGGGGCGGGCGAGCGCTACGCACGACTGGGGCTGCGCCTCAACTCGTGGCTGTCGACGATGACCGCCGCCGGCGTGCTCTACGCCACCGACATGCGACTGCGCCCGGATGGCGATTCCGGCCTGCTGGTGCCCTCGATCGCTGCCTTCGAACAGTACCAGCGCCACAAGGCGTGGGTGTGGGAGCACCAGGCGCTGACGCGGGCGCGGGCGATCGCCGGCGATCCCGCACTGTGCGCGCGCTTCGAGCGGCTGCGCCAGGAGATCCTGCGCCGCGAACGCGAACTCGCGCCGCTGCGCGCCCAGATCTGCGAGATGCGCCAGCGCATGCGCGAGTCGAAGCCGCCGTCGCGCGACCCGGACCTGTTCGACATCAAGCACGGCGCGGGCGGGCTGGTCGATCTGGAATTCATCGTGCAGTTCATCGTGCTCGCCCACGCCGCGCACGTGCGCGCGCTGACCGGCAACATCGGCAACCTTGCGCTGCTCAACGTCGCTGCCCGCGCGGGCCTGATCGACGCCGGACTCGCCGCCGCCGCGCAGGCAGGCTACCGCAACCTGCGCCGCACGCAGCACGCGATGCAGCTCTCCGGGCACGATCCGGCGCGTGCGCAGGCGGCCGTCTGCCGCGACGACGCACGCGCGATCCACGCGCTCTGGGAGTCCGTGCTGGGCGCGAGCTGAAGCCGGCGCCACACTCGCTCAGGCGGCAGGTCGCTCCGTCGGCGGCAGCCGTCCGACCAGCGTGTAGGCGACGACGTGGCCCTTGCCCTTCGCCGCGACGTAGACCGGCCCTTCGAACCGGTAACGGCCGCGCAGCCGCTTGTAGGTGGTCTCGTCGACCGAGATCCTGCCCAGCTCGGCGTTGCTCGCGAGCCGGCTCGCCACGTTCACCGTGTTGCCCCAGAGATCGTAGACGAACTTGGTGCGCCCGATGACGCCGGCGCCCACCGGCCCGGTGGCGATACCCACGTGCAGTCCCAGCGGCGTGCCGTTCGGCGTGTGCCGGTCGCGCATGAACGCCAGCATGTCCAGTGCCATTTCGGCCACCGCTGCCGTGTAGTCGGCGGTACCGGCGTACAGGCCGCCGGCGGCCATGTACGCGTCGCCGATCGTCTTGATCTTCTCTACCCCGTGACGGGCAGCCGCCTCGTCGAAGCCGGTGAACAGCTCGTTCAGCACGTAGATCACCTCGCCGGGCGCCAGCTCTTCGGCCACGCCGGTGAAGTTCACGATGTCGGCGAACACCACGCTCACATCGGCGTAGCCGTCGGCGACCGTATCCTCGCGCTTGAGCTGCTCGGCCACGCGGGCAGGAAGCACGTTGAGCAGCAGCGCCTCCGACTTGCGCTGTTCCTCGATCAGCTGCTGGTGCGAGCTCTGCAGTGCGGTCGCAAGCCGCTGGCGCTCGCGCGCGAAGTAGTTGATCAGCAGGTAGACGATGCTCGACACCGCCGCGAAGTTCAGCACGAAGAACACGGCGATCTTGTGCAGCGGCACCCCGTACTCGTTGCCGTAGGACAGGAACCAGTCGAAGGAGCCGGACACTGCAGTCAGCACCAGATAGGCGACGAACCACGGCACCGACTCGCGCGGCCCGTGCAGCACCATGACCCCCACTGGTGCGAGCAGCGCCCAGAGCATCACCGCGGACGCGGTGACGAAGTTGCCCATGCCCCACTGCATGATGAACGGCACGAACAGATACAGCGTCACCTGCGAGAGGCGGAATGCGGCGAAGTTGCCGGTCTTGAGGAAGTGGATCAGCGTGCACGCCGAGACCAGCTGAAAGCCCAGCGGCACCATGATCTCGAAGCGGATGCCCAGCACCGTGTAGATCAGCATCCACAGGCCGGCGGCGAAGATCATCATTCCGCAGGCGAGGATCGCCAGCGTCTTCTGCAGCTGCAGTTCGTCGCTGTCGGTCTCCGCGATGACTGCGCGGCTCGCCCGCGCAAGCCAGCCCCCGGCACTGTTCATCGTCCGGGCCCTTCGGATCCGATCGGCAGGGGGAGCATCGCGGGCGCGTGCAGTACCGGGGCACGGCCGCCAGCGCGGTCCGCACCACATGGCACCCGGCAACGCGGAGGCGGCGGAGGCAGCTGACGCATGTGGGGATAGTTGCACCAAGGTTGCCAGCGGTCAAGCCAGCCCGGCCGCGGCGGCGGGGCTTCCCCTATACTTCGACCTTCCGGGGTCACGGCTCGAGCGCCCGATCCCGCACCGTGTGCGCCCGTGCGCACCCGCCCGGGCAGCCCGGCGAACCGCAGAAAGGTGATTTCGATGTCGATGTCCGACCGTGATGGAATGATCTGGTACGACGGCAGGATGGTGCCGTGGCGCGATGCCAACACCCATGTGCTCACCCACTCCCTGCACTACGGGCTGGCGGTCTTCGAAGGCATCCGCGCCTACAAGACCGATCAGGGCACGGCGATCTTCCGGTTGCGCGAGCACATCGAGCGCATGGCCAACTCGGCGCACATCTACCTGATGCAGCTTCCGTACAGCCGGGAGCAGCTGATGGAGGCCTGCCGCGAGGTCGTGCGCGTGAACAAGCTCGAGTCGTGCTACATCCGTCCGATCGCCTTCTACGGTTCGGAGAAGATGGGGGTCTCCCCCAAGGGCGCCAGCGTGCACGTGGCCATCGCCGCCTGGCCGTGGGGCGCCTATCTGGGTGCCGACGGTCTGGAACAGGGCATCCGCGTCAAGACCTCGTCGTTCGCACGCCATCACGTGAACGTGACGATGGCGCGCGCGAAGTTCGCCGCGACCTACGCCAATTCGATCCTCGCCAATCTCGAGGCGACGCAGGACGGCTACGACGAGGCGATGCTGCTGGACGTCGACGGGTTCGTCGCGGAAGGCTCCGGCGAGAACCTGTTCATCATCAAGGACGGGAAGATGTACGAGCCGGAACTCACCTCGGCCCTGGTGGGCATCACCCGGGATGCGGTGATCCAGCTCGCCGGCGAGCTGGGCATTCCGGTGAGCGCGCGGCGCATCACGCGCGATGACGTGTACATCGCCGACGAGGCCTTCTTCACCGGCACGGCCGCCGAGGTCACACCGATCCGCGAGCTGGACAACCGCCGCATCGGCAGCGGTACCCGCGGACCGATCACCCGGAAGATCCAGTCGCTGTTCTTCGATTGCGTGCACGGTCGCGTCGAAGGCCGGCGCGGCTGGCTCACGCCGGTGTGAGCGGCAAGGCAGGCGCCGATGAGTGAACCCATCTCCCCCGCTGCCGGCCAGTCCGGCAGCGTGAACCGCGAGCGGCTGATCGAAGTCACGGCCGAGGATCTGCCGCTGCACTGTCCGATGCCCTCGATGCTGCTGTGGAACGCGCATCCGCGCGTGTTCCTGCCGATCGCCGCCAGCGGCGAAGAGCTCTGCCCGTATTGCGGCACCCGGTACCGACTCAAGGGCGGTCCGGCCGCAGGCGCGCACTGAGCAGCGTGACCGCGCGCCGCGGCGCAATGTCGCGCCGACCCTGGCGGAACCGGTACCGGCAGTGATGAACGCCGCGCCCGCCGGGCTGCTGGTCGCGCCCTCGTGGGTCGGCGACACCGTGCTCGCCCAGCCGCTGCTGCAACTGCTGCAGGAGCGTGAGCCCGAGCTCGCGATCGACGTTCTCGCTCCGCCGTGGACGGCGCCGCTGGCGGCCCGCCTGCCGGGAGTGCGGTCGGTCATCGAGAGTCCGTTCCGTCACGGCGAGCTCGCGCTCGGGCGGCGTCGGGCGCTCGCACGCGAGCTCGCGCGCAACCGCTACCGCACGGCGTGGGTGCTGCCCAACTCGCTGAAGTCGGCTCTGATCCCGTGGTTCGCCGGCATCGGGGAGCGCGTGGGCTTCGTCGGCGAGCTGCGCCAGTGGATCCTCACCGACGCGCGGCGTCTCGATACCGCCCAGCTGCCGCAGATGGTCCAGCGCTTCGCCTCGCTCGCGCTGGCGCCTGGCGCGGCGCTGCCGATGACGCTGCCGCCGCCGCGCCTGCGCGTGGACGCGGCCGGCCGCGAAGCCGTCCTGCAGCGGCTCGGCCTCGATCCGGGACGCCCGGTCGCCGCCCTGTGCCCGGGAGCGGAGTACGGTCCCGCGAAGCGCTGGCCGCCCACCCGGTTTGCCGAACTCGCCGACGCGCTGGCCGCCGACGGCTTCCAGGTGTGGCTGTTCGGCTCGCCGAAGGATGGCACGATCACCGCGGAAATCATGGCGCTGGGGACCTGTCCCATGGACCGGCAGCCGATCGATCTGGCTGGCCGTACCTCGCTCGCAGAGGCGATCGACCTGATGTCACTCGCGCAGATCGTGGTCAGCAACGATTCGGGGCTCATGCACGTGGCCGCCGCGATCGATCGTCCGCTGGTCGCACTGTACGGCTCGAGCAGCCCGGCGTTCACGCCGCCGATCTCGGCCCGGGCGCACATCGTCACGCTCGGCCTGCCGTGCAGCCCGTGCTTCGAGCGTGAGTGTCCGCTCGGCCACTTCAACTGCATGCGGCAATTGACGCCGCAGCGTGTTATGGAAAGCATTGCGCAATGCCGACCCTGATCTACGCCAGCTCGCAGGACTGCGAAGCCGCCTTCTACCGCGCGTTCGAGACGGCGGATCTGGCAGCGATGATGGCCGTGTGGGCCGAGGAGGACGACATCGTCTGCGTGCATCCCGGCGGGCAGCGCCTGACCGGGCTCGAAGAGGTGCGCGAGTCGTGGCGTCAGATCTTTGCTGGCGGACCCGGTCTGCGCCTGCGCCTGTCGCACGTGATGATCACCTCGACCCTGCAGACGGCCATACACACCGTGCACGAGCACCTGTCGGTACCGGGGGACACCCGCACGCGCGTGCCGATGATCGCCACCAACGTCTACCTGCGCACCCAGCGCGGCTGGCGACTGCAGCTGCACCACGCCTCGGCGGCACCGGCACAGCCGGCAGAGGCGCCGCGCGAACCGCGAAACACGCGGCCCCCGCTGCTGCATTGAAGACGATCGCAGCGCCGGCGTTCGCTCCGGCAGCGTGGCTGCGCAACCCGCACGCGCAGACGATCTACGGCTCGCGCTGGTCGCCACGGCCAGCACCGCGCTACCGACGCGTGCGCTGGTCGACGCCGGACCACGACTTCATCGACGTCGATCTGGTCGATCAGGCGGCGCCGGCCAGCGCCCCGTGGCTGATCCTGTTTCACGGACTCGAAGGCAGCTCGGACAGCCACTACGCACGCACGCTGATGCACTGGGCCGGCGCACTGGGCTGGCACGGCGCGGTCGTGCACTTCCGCGGCTGCAGCGGTGAGCCCAACCTGCTCGCCCGTGCCTATCACTCGGGCGACAGCGCCGAGATCGACTGGGTGCTGCGCCGCTTCGCCGCGCTCGACCCGCTGGCGCAGCGCTACGCCGTCGGTGTCTCGCTCGGCGGCAACGCACTGCTGAAGTGGCTGGGTGAACAGGAGACTGCGGCGGCACGCCTGCTCGCTGCCGCGGTGAGCGTGTGCGCCCCGCTCGACCTGCCGAGCGCAGGCGCCTCGCTCGAGCGCGGCTTCAACCGCTTCTACGCGTGGACCTTCCTGCGCACGCTCAAGGTCAAGGCCGCAGACAAGGCGCTGCGCCATCCCGGACTGCTCGACGTCGCCCGGCTGCACGCAGCGCGCACGATGCGCGCGTTCGACGATGTCTACACCGCGCCGGTGCACGGCTACCACGGTGTCGACGACTACTGGCAACGCGCGAGCAGCAAGCCCGAACTCGCACGTATCGAGGTGCCAACCCTGGTGATCAACCCGCTCGACGATCCGTTCCTGCCGGCGCACGCGCTGCCGCGCGCAGACGAGGTCGCGCCGCGCGTCGAACTGTGCCAGCCTCGCCACGGCGGCCACGTCGGCTTCGTCGGTGGCGGCTGGCCGGGACACACGTACTGGCTGACCCGGCGCATCGGGGCCTTTCTCGGCGTCGCGCCGCCGCAACTGCCGGGATCGCCCTGAGCGCATGCACCGCGGCAGCGCGACCGGCGTGGCCGGCGCGTCCGCTGCCGCTGCGCTGCTGGTGATCGCGCAGCATCGCAGGCCTTTGACAGCAGCAGGCCTGAGCGGCGAAACTGCAGCCGGAGGAGAACGATGAGAATTGCAACGATCGCGGCGGGTGCGGCGCTCGCCGCGTGCGCTGCCGCGCCGCACCCGGCGCAGGGGCAATACCCGGACAAGCCCCTGCGACTGGTCGTTCCGTTCGCCCCCGGCGGCAACATCGACATCACGGCGCGGACCATCGCGCCCGGTCTCGCGGAGGGGCTGGGCCAGCAGGTGGTCGTCGACAACCGCGGCGGCGCTGGCGGCCGGGTCGGGGCGGAACTGGTCGCGAAGGCGGCACCCGACGGGTACACGCTGCTGATGGGTTCGAACGGCGTGCTGACGATCGCGCCCGCGTGCATCCCGGGCGTCACCTACGACCCGCTGCGCGACTTCGCGCCGACGTCGCTGGTGTCGATCGTGCCGCTGGTGCTTTCCGTGCACCCGTCGATGCCGGTGAAGTCGCTGCGCGAGCTGGTCGCGCTCGCGAAGGCAAGACCGGGGGCGATCACGATGAGCTCGGCCGGCACCGGATCGAACAACCACCTCGCGGGCGAACGCTTCCAGTTGCAGGCCGGCGTGAAGTTCGTCCACGTCCCGTACAAGGGCAGCGGGCCGGCGCTGGTCGACCTGATGGGCGGCCACGTCGACATCATGTTCGATCAGATGTCCTCCTCCGCCCCGTTCATCGCCTCGGGCAAGCTGCGGCCGCTTGGCGTGACCACGCGCGAGCGCTCGCCGCTGCTGCCCAGCGTGCCGACGATCGACGAATCGGGCTACCCCGGGTTCGAGGCGGCGACGTACACCGGCGTGATGCTGCCGGCGGCCGCGCCGCGCGAAGCGGTGACGAAGGTGCACGCGGCGCTCGCCCGCGTGCTCGATCGCCCGGCGGTACGCGAGAGCTTCGCGCGGCTGGGGGCCGACGTGATCCGCAGCACGCCGGAGGAGTTCGCGCGCAGGCTGAAGACCGATCTCGCGCAGTGGGCGGACGTGTGCCGCCGGGCGAAGCTGCAGATCGACTGATGCAGCACTACCGCGGCCCCGGTGCTCGCGCGATGCGTCTGCGGACCGCGTCGGGCACCGTGCTCGCCCCTTTACGGAGACCGACATGACGCTGCTGGTGATTCCCGAAGAGCCCGCTGCCGACACGACCCCGGCCGCGCACGCGCACGCGCACGCCCCGCGTGCGGAACGGCTGCGCCTGGGCACGCTCGACAACAGCAAGAGCAACGCCGACCACCTGCTCGCTCGCCTCGTGCAGCGCATCGGCGAGGCACGCCCGGTCGTGAGCGTGCTCGCGCGGCGCAAGCCCGGTGCGGCGCTCGCGGCGCAGCCGTCCGTGCTCGACGAGCTGGCGCGCGAAGCCGACTGCGTGCTGGTGGCGATGGCCGACTGAGGCTCGTGCACGTCGTGGAGTGTCCACGACTGCGCCCAGCTCGCCAGACGCGGCGTTCCCGCCCTCGTCGTCTGCTCCGGGCCGTTCGTCGGCCTCGCGCGCACGCAGGCGCGCGTGCTCGGAGTGCCCGAGTTGCCGCTGCTGGTGGTTGACCATCCGCTGGGCGGGCTCGCACTCGAGCGGGTGCACGCGCGCGCCGAGCAGGCGCTGGAGCAGCTGCTCGCACTGCCCGGGTTCGCACGATGAGCACGATCGAGCGCATCCTGGCCGAAGGCGGGCGAACGATCGATGCGCCCGACGATCTGGAGGCCGTGCAGGCGCTGTTCACTGCGCGCGGCTGGTCGGACGGGCTGCCAGTGGTGCCGCCCACGCCCGCACGCGTCGCGGCGATGCTCGCGTACTGTGACCGGCCGCTCGACCGCCCCATTGCCGTGGTCGCGCCGCGCTACGCGCCTGCCCTGCCGTGGCGGCTCGCCGCGAACGCGGTGATGGCAGGCTGCCGCCCCGAGCACTTCCCGCTGGTGGTGGCCGCGATCGAGGCGCTGGCCCAGCCGGCAGTGAATCTGTACGGCGTGCAGGCCACGACCCACCCGTGCTCGACGCTGCTGCTGTTCAACGGACCCATCCCCCGCGCGCTCGGCGTGTCCGGCGGCTGCAATGCGCTCGGCCCGGGACATCCGGCGAACGCCACCATCGGCCGGGCGGTGCGGCTCGCGCTGCTCCACATCGGCGGCGCATTGCCCGGATCGGTCGACATGGCCACCCTCGGCTCGCCGGCGAAGTTCACGTTCTGCGCAGCCGAGAACGAGGCGCAGAGCCCGTGGGAGCCGCTGCACGTCGAGCGCGGCTTCGCCGCCGAGCACTCCACGGTGACCGTTCTCGGGACCGAGGGGCCTCACAACATCAACGACCACGAGAGCATCGGCGCGCGCAGCCTGCTGATGACGATTGCCGGCACCATCGCCACCACCGGATCGAACAATGCGATGCACGCCTCGACGCCGATCGTCGCCTTCTGCCCGGAGCACGCCGCAACGGTCGCCGCCGGCGGCTTCACCAAGGCGTCGATCCGCGAGTTCCTGTACCAGCATGCGGTCGAACCGATGGGACGCTTCGCGCCGGAGAACGTCGAGCGCAGGCTGAAGAAGAAGTTTCCCGAGCGCTATGCCGCTGGCGATGCCGACACACCGGTCACCATGGTGCAGGCGGCCGAGGACTTCGTGATCGTGGTGCTCGGCGGGGCCGGAAAGCACTCTGCGTACTTTCCGACGTTCGGCACGACGCGCGCCCTCACCCATGCGATCGCGACTGCAGACGGGACGCCTGCGCGATCGATCGACGACTTCAGGCGAAGCGGCGCGACATAGCCCGGCGATGCGGGGGGCTCGCGCCCGACCGCGCTGCGCTGCGCGGCGGCGAGGGACAGCCTTCGCGGCGCGTGGTCGCGCCGGACATCTGTCGCCGGGCACGCCTCGGCATCGACTCCTCCCGCCGCGCGCCGCGTGCCGGCAGAGTGCGCCCTGG
>CANGUQ010000041.1 GCA_947456915.1 Betaproteobacteria bacterium | reverse complement strand
GGGCTCGCGCACGTATGGCGATGCCGCCGCGCCGATGAGACTGCCGTGCACGGTGGTGGCGGCGGGCGTCGCCTTGTCGCTCGGCGCAGGCTTCGCTCAGGCGCAGACATCGCAGCCCGCGCCGCGGGCGCCCGCGCGCGAAGCACCGACGCCGAAGGCGCTGCTCGATCGCGCGAGCGAGACCGGAGGCTGGTGGATGGTGGCGCGTACCGCCTGCGATGTCGGCCGCAGCACCGCAGTGCTGGCGCGGATGAACGCTGTGCTGGACAGGCTGCGCTCGCCCCGCCGCGTCGAGGACGTGGTCGAGCGCATCCAGGATCCGCAGCTGGCTGAAACACTGCGCCTCAGGCTCGAAGGCGAGATGACGCGGGTGAGCGCACTGCAGGCACTGGCCGGCGATATCCGCGCCGTGGAAGGTGACCTGTCCGCGCTCGAGCGCGACATGCAGCCGCTGCCGCAGCGGCTCGACCGGCCCGACTGGAAGCTCCCCGAGCCGGTGCGCAGCGCGAGCGAGCTCGACGCGCTGCGCGCGCGCACCGATCAGGCGCTGGAACAGGCATGCAGCGCGAGCCTCGCGCAGATCGACCGGCTGTTCATCGACGGCAGGACGGGAATCCTGCCGCTGGCGCGCTGATGGCGCGGCGCACGGAACCCGCGCGGCCGTTTGCTGTCAATGACAGGGTACGCCCGTTCCGCGGGCGGACTGCCGGGCGGGTCGGCGGCTGGTACGACCGTGCCCGGCCTCACGCCCGGCGCGCGGCCGTTCCGCGCGCGGCGCTTGCGCCGATGCGCGGTCTGCATCGCGGACCGGTGCCGGCGCACTGACACGTCGATGGCGCGCTTCGATGCGGGGCACGACCCGGTGCGCGAGGCTCTACAACGGCGGCGCCGCAACGTCGCCGCGGCAGCCCGGCACTCCGGGCACAGGTGTCCAATGGAGGATGTACGTCATGTCGCAAGTTGCGCAACTCAACCGCCGCCGTGCCCTGCTGGGTACCGCCTGCGCCGCACCGGCGCTGTCACTGCTCGCCGGCGCTGCCCGCGCGCAGGGCGTCGAGAACTGGCCGGTCAAGCCGATCCGCATGCTGATGCCCAACGCACCCGGCAGCGCGATCGACACGCTGGGGCGGATCATCGGCCAGCGGCTGGGCGAGCAGCTCGGCCAGCAGGTGATCATCGACAACCGCGCCGGCGCCGGCGGGGTCATCGGGATGGAGATCGGCAGGAATGCCAACCCGGACGGCTACACGGTGATCGTCGCCTCGCCGCCCTCGCTCACGGTTGCGCCGTTCGTGCAGGCGAAGCAGCCGTTCGATCCGCTCAACGACTTCGCGTTCATCTCGCAGATCGCGGTCACGCCGAACCTGCTGGTGGTCAATCCGACGCTGCCGGTGAAGACGCTGGGCGAGTTCCTCGACGTGGTGCGGACGAAGAAGGTCGCGATGAACATGGCCTCGGCCGGCGCCGGCTCGCAGAGCCATCTGGCCGGGGTTATGCTCACCACGCTGGGCAAGTTCGAGTCGCTGCACGTGCCGTACAAGGGTGGCGGCCCGTCGGTGGCCGCAGTGGTCGCCGGCGAGGCGCAGTGGACGATCACGCCCGCGCCGGCGGTGATGTCGCTGGTCAAGGGTGGCAAGCTGCGGGCGCTCGCGCATAGCCTGCCCAGGCGCACTGCGCTGCTCGGTGATCTGCCCTCGGTGATCGAGCAGGTGCCGGGCTACGACTACAGCGGCTGGGTCGCACTGATCGCCCCGCGTGCCGTGCCGCGCCCGATCCAGGAGCGCATGCGCGCAGCACTGCAGAAGACCATGAGCACGCCGGAGATGCGCGAAGCGATGGCAGCGCAGGCGACCGAGATCGCGCTGTCCACGCCGGAGGAACTGCGCGCGCTTGTGAAGCGCTCGCTCGCCGACAACGTGAAGATGGTGAAGGCGCTCAACCTCACCGCCGACTGAGCGGTCGTCGGGGGAGCCGGGATGCGTGCAGCGGGTGGCTCCGGCCGGTGTCTCGTACGCCCTCTGCGACGGACGGGCGCAGCCGTGCACTTGCGGATGACCGGACGCCCGTGCACGCGAGCGGGCGACGCGCACCTCGATGCCGCCGCCCGTACTGCGCGTGCCCGGCTGGCGACCGGACGCCTGTGCACGCGAGCGGGCGACGCGCACCTCGATGTGGCCGTCCGTACTGCGCGTACCCGGCTGGCCGCTGCAGCGGCCGGCCCGTACGCTTCCGCGGCAGGCTACTTCAGCCGGATGCCGGCGTCCCTGATCACCGCGCCGAAGCGATCACGGGCCTTCTGCTGGGATGCAGCGAATTCCTCCGGGGGCATCGCTATGGCCGGCTCGGCCGCCATCGTCGCGAGCGTCGTGCGTGCCTCCGGCGTCTGCATGATGCGGTTGATCTCGCGGTTGAGCCGGTTCACCACGTCGCGCGGTGTGCCCGCCGGCGCGTACACGCCCGACAGCCACTGGATCGTCATGTTGGTGCCGGCTTCCACCATCGTCGGCGTGTTGGGAAAGATCGGCGAGCGGGTGGCCGTGGGTACCGCGAGCAGGCGGACCTTGTCCGCCCTGATCTGCTCGATCGCCGCGCCGAGATCGAAGGTGAAGTCGACCTGCCCGCCGAGCAGATCGACCAGCACCTGCTGCGAGCCCTTGTAGGCGACGTGAACGACGTCGATCTTCGCCTCGCGTGCGAACAGTTCGGTCGCGACGTGCTGCGCCGTGCCGATCCCGGCGGAGCCGTAGTTGAGCTTGCCGGGATTGGCGCGCGCGTAGGCGACGAGCTCCGCCAGCGTCTTGACCGGCAGCGTGTTGCGCACGACCAGGAAGATCGCCGAGCGGCCGGTCGGCGCGACGGGGATCAGGTCCTTCGCCACGTCCACCGGCATGTTGTCGTACAGGAACGGATTGATGAGCAGCGTGCCGTCGGAGGAGTGCAGCAGCGTGTGCCCGTCGGGCTGCGCGCGCGCAACCGCTTCCAGGCCGATGTTGCCGCCGGCTCCGACCCGGTTCTCCACCACCACCGGTTGCCCCAGCGCTTCGGCAAGCCGCGGCGCCATCGAACGCGCGATCACGTCGGTGCTGCCACCGGCGGCGAAGTTCACGATCATGCGGATCGGTTTCGACGGCCACGACTGTGCGTGCGCGCCGGCCGCGAACCCGGCGGCAAGCGCCAGCGCGAGCGCGCAGCTCGCTACGCGGGTGGTGACGAGGCTGACCTGCGGGCGTCGGGGCGTGGGCATCGGTGGTCTCCGGGCGGGCGATGCGCCAGAATAGCAGCGACGAACAGCAAACGAGAAGTCCGGGAAATGGGGTCAGGATCGATTTCGGAAAAGGGGTGGAAAAGTGGAAAAGGGGTTGGAAAAGGGGTCAGGGTCCATTTCGGGTTCCGAAATTGACCCTGACCCCTTTTCCGAAATTGACCCTGACCCCTTTTCCGACCCCTTTTCCGAAATCGACCCTGACCCCTTTTTGTGACCCCTTTTTGCCCCCTTTTTGACAACCGTGCGCTCATGGCGCCGTCACAGCGAGGAACCGCATGCTCAAGTCCCATGGCCGGTATGACTACTCCGCAATCACCCGTCGCCCGGACTACAGTTGGCCGGAGGGCAAGCGCCTTGCCGTCCACCTGTGCCTGAACATCGAGCACTTCGCCTTCGGCGAGGGGCTGGGCAACGACTACAGCGTGCCGCAGCCGGCGCCGAACGTGCGCAGCTTTGCCTGGCGCGACTACGGCAACCGGGTCGGCGCGTGGCGGCTGCTCGAATTCGCCGACGAGTACCGACTGCCGTACGCGATCCTGCTCAACAGCGAGCTGTACGACTACTGTCCGGAACTGCTGGCGGCGTTCGCTGCGCGTGGCGACGAGATGGTCGGGCACGGCCGCACCAATGCCGAGCGGCAGACCGAGATGAATGTCGAGCAGGAACGTGCCTGCATCGGCGAGGCCACGGCGGCGATCGCCCGGCACTGGGGCCGCCCGCCGGCAGGCTGGCTCGCGCCGTACATCGCGCAGACGCACGATTCGCTGGATCTGCTGAAGGCCGCCGGTTACCGCTACATGATGGACTGGTCGCTCGACGACCAGCCGGTGTGGTTTCGCACGAAGCACGGTCCGATCCTGTCGGTGCCCTATGCACACGAGCTGAACGATTCGGTCGAGAACGTGTCGCGGCGCACCGGCTCGCAGGAACTGTGCGACAACATGATCGCGCAGTTCGACGAACTGCTCGCCGAATCCGCGCGCCGGCCGCTGGTGATGCCGATCGTGCTGCACAGCTTCGTGCTCGGGCAGCCCTATCGTCTGCACCACTTCCGGCGCGTGATCGAGCATATCCTCCGTCATCGCGACCGTATCTGGCTGACCCGGCCGGGTGCGATCTGCGAGTACGTCGAATCGCTCGCACCCGGCATCGTGCCCTGATCGGAGCCACGGCGGGGGAGGGCACCTGCGCGCTGCGCCGGTCGCTCGCGTCCGGCGTGTGCCCTGATCGGGACTGCCTCGGATGAGGCGGCAGCCGGTGAGCGCCCGCGCGCCGGCAGCCGCTGCCGGTGCGCCCGGCGCCATGGCCGATGGCGGCACCGCGCCCCCGAGAGGAAACCGCGCAAGGTGACCGGGGCAGACCGACGATCGAGGCGGGTTGGCGATCGGCGCAGCCGCAGCTTCGCGGCAGGCAGACAATTCATCGACGAAGGGACGTGAGAATGCGAATCGCGATCATGGGCGCCGGCGGCATCGGCGGGTACTACGGAGCGAAGCTCGCCGCGCGCGGTCACGAGGTGGCGTTCATCGCCCGCGGTGAGCACCTGCAGGCGATCCGGCGCAACGGCTTCCGGCTGGTGGGGCCGGCCGGGGATGTATCCCTGCCCGAGGCAGTCGCGACCGACGATCCGGGGACGCTGGCGCCGGTGGACGTCGTGCTGTTCTGCGTGAAGCTGTTCGATACCGAGGACGCAGCGCGCGCGATCGCGCCGCTGCTCGCGCACGGCGGCATCTGCGTCAGCCTGCAGAACGGCGTCGACGGGCAGGACCGCATCGCCCGCGTGCTCGGCGGCGAGCGTGTGCTGGGCGGGCTTGCCTTCGTTTCCGCGGTGATCGAGACCCCGGGCGTGGTGCGCTACAACTCGGCGAATCCGTCAATGCAGTTCGGCGAGACCGACGGGTCGATCACCGATCGCGCGCTCGCGCTGCAGGCGGCGTGCGTCGATGCGGGCTTCGGCGCCGAGGTGGTCGGCGACATCCGCGCCGCGCAGTGGCACAAGTTCGTAGGGCTGTCGACCAACGCCGCGCTGACGGCGCTCGCGCGGCAGCCCGCCGGTGTCGTCTACCACGATCCGGATCTGCTGCCGATCGCACGTGCCGGCTTCGCCGAGGCGGTAGCGGTGGCCCGCGCGAAGGGGGTCGCGATGCCGGCGGACATGGTCGAGCAGCTGGTGAAGAAGCACCAGGGGTTTCCCGCCGACATGTACGCGTCGATGTACCACGACCTCGCTCGCGGCAAGCGGCTCGAACTGGACAGCCTGTCCGGCGTGATCGTGCGTGAGGGGCGCGCACTGGGCGTACCCACGCCGGTGCACGCGATGGCCTACGCCTGCCTGAAGCCGTTCATCGCCGGCCGGACGGTGTGAGCACGATGCCGGTGTGCAGCGCGAGCGGGGTAGGGAAACCGGGTCAGGGTCGCCTGCCGCAGCGACGGCGCCGCATCTATGGTGCGCAGCGGCGCCGTCGGACTCGTCGCCCCGGGCGATGCGGCCGGACGCGTTCGTGCGACTGGCGCGCGGCGACCTCCGCCTGGACTCCGGCCGTCACGCTGCGGCGCGCCGCGCCCGAGCGGCGACCCTGACCGCGTGTGACGATGTATCCGGCCCGCTGCCCGAAGTGCGATCGGCTGCGCGTGCAGACGGCGGCAGGTCCGGAGCGGGCCTGCGGCGGGTGCGGGCTGGTCTTCGCGAAGTGGATCGAGCGCGAGGCGGGGCGCGAGCAGCTGCGGGCGCAGGCCCTGGCCGATACACCTGCGGAGGTCGGGCCCTCGGGGCCGGTCGCGGTGTGGATCGCAGCCGCCAGGGCGCGCGTGTGGGAGCTGCCGCCCGTGCGCAGCCCGTCGTCGACCGCCGCGCATGCGCTGCTGCTGGCGGGGCTGTTCTGCTACAGCTGGGTGTTCATTCTGGCCGACGTGCGTACCGGTGAGGCCTGGAACGACTTCCTGCATCTGGTGAACCTGGTGTTCCACGAGGCGGGGCATGTGCTGATGATGCCGTTCGGCCGGTTCATGCACGTGCTGGGGGGCACGCTCGGACAGCTGGCGATGCCGCTCGCCGTGTGCATCGCGTTTCTCGTCCAGCGTCGCGACGCGGTCGGTGCAGCGGTCGGCCTGTGGTGGTTCGGCCAGAGTCTGACCGACTGCGCGCCCTACATCGCCGACGCACGCAAGCTCGAACTGCCGCTGCTCGGCGGTGGTACCGGCCAGGAGCGCGAGGGCCACGACTGGGAGTACCTGCTCGGCGTCACCGGGCTCGCGCAGTACGACATCGCGCTGGCCACGGTTGCCAAACTGGCCGGTGGCGCGGTGATGCTGCTCGCGGTGACGTGGGGCCTGCACGCGCTGTGGCGCGCGCACCGGTCGAGTGCTGCTGGCCGCTGAGGGTACCGGGCGCGAATCGCGCGGTGCATCCCGCCCCGGCTGGGCCCGAGCGCCACGGCCGGGTGCATCGGGGCGCCGCCTGCGCAGCGGCACTGCCCGCGACCTGCCTTCGCGCCTGAGCGGCGCTGGTGATTGATCCACGTCAACGAACCGGGCGCACGGCTGTCCTATCGTTCCCCTGCGTGCGCGCTCGTGGCTGTACCCGCGGAGGCCGCACGCCGGGCACGGGAGCGGACGATAGGGAGACTGCATTGCTGATCGGGGTGCCGAGGGAGATCAAGACCGAGGAGTATCGTGTCGGCCTCACGCCGGAGAGCGTCGCGACGCTGGTGTCGCAAGGTCATCAGGTGCGGGTCGAGACCGGTGCGGGTGCGGGAATCGGTGCGACCGACTCCGACTACGCAGCCGCCGGCGCGCGCGTGGCCGGTACCGCCGCCGAGATCTGGGCGAGCGCCGAACTGGTGGTGAAGGTGAAGGAGCCGCAGCAGGTCGAGCGGCAGCAGCTGCGGAGCGGCCAGACGCTGTTCACCTATCTCCACCTCGCAGGCGACGCGGAGCAGGCGCGCGAGCTGATGGCCAGCGGCGCCACCTGCATCGCCTACGAGACGGTCACCGATGCGCAGGGGCGGCTGCCGCTGCTCGCCCCGATGTCGGAGATCGCCGGTCGCATGTCGATCCACGTCGGCGCGCACTGGCTGGAGTCGACGCAGGGCGGTCGCGGCGTGCTGCTCGCCGGGGCGACCGGGGTGGAGCGGGCGAAGGTGGTGGTACTCGGGGCCGGCGTTTCGGGCAGCAACGCCGCCACGGTCGCCGCCGCGATGGGCGCCGAGGTCAGCGTGCTCGACCGCAGCGCAGCGGCGCTCGCCCGGCTCGACGCGCTGACCGGCGGTGCAGTGCGCATGGTGCCGGCCGATCCGGACGCGATCGCGCAGCACGTCGCGCAGGCCGATCTGGTGATCGGTGCAGTGCTGGTGCCGGGAGATGCCGCACCGCGGCTGATCGACCGCGCGCTGCTTGCGCGGATGCAGAAGGGTGCGGTCATCGTGGACATCGCGATCGATCAGGGCGGCTGCTGCGAGACATCGCGCCCGACCACCCATCGCGCGCCGACCTTCGTCGTCGATGGCATCGTCCACTACTGCGTGGCCAACATGCCAGGCGCGGTGCCGCGGACCTCGACCTACGCGCTCAATCACGCGACGCTGCCGCTCGTGCGCGCACTGGCCGGGCAGTCGGTGGTGCAGGCGCTGCGCAGCGATCCGTTCCTGCGCGCAGGGCTCAACGTGCACGGCGGACGCATCACGCACGCGGCGGTGGCACATGCGCTGCAGACCGAGGCGATCGATCCGCTGCGCGCGCTCGACGCGGCAGCCGCCGCGCAGCCGACGCCGGGTGCATCGGCCTGAGCCGGCGCGGCCGCGCCACCGGCTACGGTCACGCTGCGCGAGGTCTGCCGGGTCACGGCGTGTGCAGCCCCTCCGCGCGACGCCCTGGCACGCTGCGTCCCCGGGCGCAGGGCGCCCGCGTGCGATGAAGGGCGCCCGGATCAGGCTGGATCGGGCAGAGCGTCGAACACGCGGATGATGCCCTCGCCGAAGCCCGCCGACAGGCCGCTGAAGTACGCGTCCTGCTCCTCGTAGCGGCGCCTGAGGTCCACACGCAGGCTGTCGCGGCGATAGATCAGCAGGTCGATCGGCATGCCCACGGTGACGTTGCTGCGCATCGTCGAGGCGAACGACACGAGCGCGCACTTCGCCGCCTTGCCCAGTGGCGTGTCGCTGCTGACCACGCGGTCGATGATCGGCTTGCCGTACTTCACTTCGCCGATCTGGAAGTACGGCGTCTCGCGCGTGGTTTCAACGAAGTTGCCGGCGGCGTAGACGTTGAACAGCCGCGGCGGTTCGCCGGCGATCTGGCCGCCGAGGATCAGAGACAGCGCGAACTCGTAGCCGAACTGGCGCAGCGCCTCGCCGTCGCTGCGCCAGACCTCGCGCACCGTGTCGCCGACGAGCAGCGCAGCGTTGAACATCGAGTTCACCGTCCACAGACTCGGTGCCTCAGTCGAAGCGAGCCGTTCGTCGAGCAGGTTGACGATCTTCTGTGTCGCGGCGAGATTGCCCGACACCAGCATCACGATCACCCGGTCGCCCGGGCGCTCCCACACCGACATCTTGGGCACGACCGCGATGTGATCCGGGCCGGCGTTGGTGCGCGTGTCCGAGGCGAACACGATCCCCTCGTCGACGTTGAGCGCACAGCAGTAGGTCACGATTGCTGCTGCGCCTGTCCCGCACCGGCCGGCGGGTTCGGCGGTGCCGCCGACGGTGTGCCGCCACCGGCGGCCGCCCGGTCGAGGTTGAGCACGTCCACCGCGACCTGCATGCCCATCTTGCCACCGCCGAAGATGATGCCCTTCAACGGCGTCACGTCGGAGTAGTCGCGGCCCCAGGCGATGGTGATGTGCTGGCTCGCCGGTACCTGGTTGTTGGTGGGGTCGAAGTCGACCCACCCGCTGCCCGGCACGAACACCGAGAACCACGCGTGCGAAGCGGCGCCTCCGACCAGCTTCGCCTTGCCTGGCGGGGGCAGGGTCTCGATGTAGCCGCTCACGTAGCGTGCAGCGACGCCGTGCGCACGCAGGCAGCCGATTGCCAGATGCGCGAAGTCCTGGCACACGCCGCGCCGGTGTTCGAGCACCTGCGCGAGCGGCGTGGACAGCGTGGTGAACTCCGGGTCGTAGCGGAAGTCGCGGTGGATGCGCTCCATCAGCTCGTGTACCGCGTCGAGCAGCGGTCGGCCGGGCGTGAAGCTCGGCGCCGCGTAGTCGGCGAGGCCGCGCTGCGCCGGGATCAGCGGGGACTCGAGCACGAAGTCGCGCGCCAGCAGCGACTCGCCGTCCGTCGCGCCGGCAAGCGCGCGCCGGCTCGCCTCCCAGGACTCGCCTTCGAACAGCGGCAGCGCCGGCACGGTGTCCTCGACCGTGATTTCGCTGGTGGCGGTCACCGTGAGCGCCCGGTGCGGCTGATCGAGCGCGAAGCTCACCACCCGGTTGCCGAAGTAGTCGAGCCGCTCGCGGAAGTCCGCCGGCGGCGGATCGATCGCGAGCACGGCCGATCGGGTGTGCTGGCGCGGCACCTCGCGCGCGAGCAGCCGCGCCTCGTTGTGCCCGGAATCGACCGGTTCCGAGTAGTGGTACTCGGTGCGGTGCACGATTCGGTAGTTCATGGCGGACTCAGCGCAGCTCCATCGTGGCCTGCTGCAGTTGCTGGGTCTCGCGCAGGTGGCCGAAGTACTCTTCGGTGATCACCTCCGACATGCGCGTGAGCAGGTGGGTGACGCGCGCGAGCGTCTGGTCGAGGTCGCGCCGCAGCACCGAGCCCGGGTCGAGCCTGACCAGCCGTTCCAGGCTGACCAGACGCAGCTGGGTGATCGCCTCCAGTGCAAGGCGGTCGCGCTCGGAGAGTTCGGAACTGTTGCCGTCGTCGCGGCCGCTGCGCGGCAGCCCGGACAGCGACTCCTGCAGCCGCACCAGCTGGTGGATCATGCCGCGCGGGTTGTTCGCATCGAGCAGCACCAGTTCGAGCACGGTGCGCAGCTCCAGGTACGAGCGGTAGCGCTGGCGGTAGGTGAGGATGCTCTCCACCGTGGACAGCACCGCGTCGAGCAGCAGTGCCTCGGTCGCCTCGTCCTGGCACACGGCGACGGTCGAGCGGGTGAGCGAGGCGAGCAGCAGTGCGCGCTCCACCCGCCGCCCCATGTCGAGGAACCGCCAGGCCTGGTCGCGCATCAGCCGCTCGCTGGTCAGCCCGTTGAATGCAGCCATCGAGATCACGACGTGGTTGAGATGCTCGCCGACCGTCTCGATCGACAGCGACTCGGCGCGCAGGGCGGCGAGCTGCAGGTCGACGCCGTCGAGCACGCGCCAGGTGTCCGACGACCAGAAGTCGCGGATCGCGTGCGCCGAGTGCAGCATGCTCTGCAGCGTCTGCGCGAGGCTGCCGGTGCGCTGCACGTCGCGCGCCACTGCCAGCAGTTCGTCCTCCGGCGCGTGCAGCGTGGCGTCCTCGGCCATGAAGCCGGGATAGGTCGAGGTGAAGTGGGTGAGCGAGCGCAGCAGCGTGTGCAGGCACTGCGCGTGCGAGGCATCGTCGTACTGCAGCGTCTCGTCGTACTTGTGCAGTATGGTGCGCAGCAGCCGTGCCGTGCCTTCGGCACGCTCGGCGTAGCGGCCCAGCCAGAACAGGTTGTCGGCCGCGCGCGAGGACAGCGGCACGCGCGCGCTCGACGTCATCTGCTCGCGCGCCGGCTGCAGCCACAGCGTCACCTGCCGCTCGGGCTCGGAGGCGAGCACCCAGGTGTCCTTGCTGCTGCCGCCGAGCTGGTTGCTGACCAGGAGGTTGCCGGCGGCGGCGGCCACGCGCGTCAGCCCGCCGGGCATCACCGCATAGTCCGCGTCGCGCGCGACGAGGAAGGTGCGCAGCACCGCCGCGCGCGGCTCCACGCCATGATCGGCGAGCGTGGGCGTCGCCGAGAAGCTCGCCAGTTCCTGCCCGACGAAGCGGCGCGGCTCGGCGAGGATCTGGGCGCGCACCGAGGCGAGCTGCACGCGCGTGAGCGAGGGACCGATCAGCGCGCGCTCGCCGTGGCTGCGCGACAGCGGCTTGATCACCATCCGGTCGAGGTTGGCCAGCACGTGGTGGCACTCGCCGTCGTTGCCGCACCACCACGTGGGCACCGACTGCAGGCGCAGCGTCTGCCCCAGGAAGTGGCGCGCGATCGCCGGCAGGAAGGCGAGCAGCGCGGGGTTCTCCAGCAGGCCGCTGCCCAGCGGATTGGCGATCGCCACGTTGCCCCGGCGCACGCAGTCGAGCAGGCCGGTAACGCCCAGCCGCGACTCCGGGCGCAGTTCGAGCGGGTCGCAGAAGTCGTCGTCGACACGGCGCAGGATCACGTCGACCGGCTGCGGGGCGGCGAGCGTTCGCTGCCAGACCCGCCCGTTGCGCACCACCAGATCGTCGCCCTGCACCAGCGCGTAGCCGAGATAGCTCGCGAGGTACGCGTGCTCGAAATAGGTCTCGTTGCGCGGCCCCGGCGTGAGGATGACGATGCGCGGTTCGTGCGCTGCGCGCGGCGCGATCGCCGCGAGCGTCTGGCGCAGCGCGCGGAAGAACACCGCCACCCGGTGCACGCGCGAGTCGCGGAACAGCGACGGCAGCACGCGCGTGATCACCATCCGGTTCTCCAGCGCGTAGCCGGCGCCCGAGGGCGCCTGGGTACGATCGCCGAGCACCCACATCCGGCCGTCTGCGCCGCGCGCGAGGTTGGCCGAGTACAGGATCAGCTGCCGTCCGCCGGCGAGTTTCACCCCGTCGCACTGACGCAGGAAGCCGGTGTGACCGAACACCAGTTCCGGTGGCAGCAATCCCTTCTTCAGCAATTCGCGCGGGCCGTACAGGTCGCGCAGGATCAGGTCCATCAGCTCGGCGCGCTGGATCAGGCCGGATTCGATGTCCGACCACTCGGTGCTGCCGATCACCAGCGGAATCGGGTCCAGATCCCAGACGCGGTTGTAGCCGTCCGGATCGCCGTACACGTTGTAGCTGACCCCGTTCTCGCGCAGCAGCCGGCGCGCCTCGTCGCGCCGGCGTTCGAGTTCCTCGAAGCCCAGCCCCTGCAGCGCCTGCGCGAGATATTCCCAGTGCGGCCGGACGCTGCCGTCGGCGGCACGCGTCTCGTCGAACAGGTCGCCCGCCAGCGGATACCAGCCAGCGGCTCCGGCCGCGGCAGCGCTGGCGACAGGAGCGCCGCCCGCAGTCCAGGTCAGGGCAGACGAGGCGTCGGTGGCGCGGGGCGCAGCGGGCCGGGAAGGTTCAGCTCGGGTGTCCGAGGACATCGGCAGAGGACAGTGAAGATGCATGAGCGGCACGGACGCCGCCTGATGCGGGGCAGTCTAGCACCCCCGCTCGCGGACCTGAGCGCAAAGCGCGGCGTGCGGCGGGGCCGTTCACCGCCGCAGGTCGAGCGTGTGTGGAAAGTCGCGGTCGTGCTCGGCCGGCGGCGGCGCAAGCGGGCGTGGCGCATCCGCCGGCACGAAGCCGCTGCTGTCGGCGGGAGGCGGCAGATCGCCCGGCGTGTGCCCGTATGCCCAGAAGCGCGACACCCGCCGCGATTCGGCCTCGAACGCGTTGACCGGAAAGGTGTCGTAGCTGCGCCCGCCCGGATGCGTCACGTAATACCGGCAGCCCGCGATCGCGCGCCCGTTCCAGGTGTCGATCAGATCGAAGGTGAGCGGGGCGTGGATGCCGATCGTCGGGTGCAGCGCCGAGGGCGGCGCCCACGCACGATAGCGGACTCCGGCCACGTACTCGCCGTGGGTCCCGGTCGAGCGCAGCGGCACGCGGCGGCCGTTGCAGGCGAGCACGTGGCGCCCGTCGGTGAGGCCGCTCGCGCGCACCTGCAGTCGCTCCACCGAGGAATCGACGTAGCGCGCGGTGCCACCGGTGACCACCTCCTCGCCCAGCACGTGCCATGGCTCGGTCGCCGCGCGCAGCTCGACCTGGAGGTCGCCGGTGACCAGCGTACCGTGGCGCGGATAGCGGAATTCGAAGAACGGATCGAGCCACTCCATCGCGAACGGGTAGCCTGCAGCGTTCAGATCGGCGACCACGTCCTTCATGTCCGAGCGCACGTAGTGCGGCAGCATGAAGCGATCGTGCAGCTCGGTGCCCCAGCGCACCAGCGGCCGGGTGTAGGGCTGCTGCCAGAACTTCGCGATCAGCGCGCGCAGCAGCGCCGCCTGCACCAGCGCCATGCGCGCGTGCGGCGGCATCTCGAACGCGCGCAGTTCGACCAGGCCGAGGCGACCGGTCTCGCCATCGGGCGAGTACAGCTTGTCGATGCAGAACTCCGTGCGGTGGGTATTGCCGGTGACATCGATCAGCAGATTGCGCAGCAGCCGGTCGACCAGCCATGGTTGTGCGACCTCGCCCTGCGGCAGCTGCGAGAACGCCACCTCCAGTTCGTACAGGCTCTCGTTGCGCGCCTCGTCCACGCGCGGCGCCTGACTGGTCGGGCCGATGAACATGCCCGAGAACAGGTAGGACAGCGCGGGGTGGTTCTGCCAGTAGCCGATCAGGCTGCGCAGCAGGTCCGGCCGGCGCAGGATCGGGCTGTCCAGCGGCGAGGCCGCCCCGATCGTGATGTGATTGCCGCCCCCAGTGCCGGTGTGACGGCCGTCGAGCATGAACTTCTCGGTGCCCAGCCGCGTCTGCCGCGCCTCGTGGTACAGCGTCTGCGTATTGCGCACGAGTTCGTCCCAGCTCGCCGCCGGGTGGATGTTCACCTCGATCACGCCGGGATCGGGCGTGACCGGCAACCGCACCAGCCGCGGATCGCGCGGCGGTGGATAGCCCTCGATCACCACCGGCAGCGCGAGCGCGGCTGCGGTGGCCTCGATCGTGCTGACCAGATCGAGGAAGTGTTCGAGGTGGCTCAGCGGAGGCAGGAACACGTGCAGCCGGCCCTCGCGCGGCTCCACGCACAGCGCAGTGCGGATCGCGTCGTCCGGGTGGTGCGGATCGCGCGCCGCCGGGGCACCCGGCAGCATGAAGCCCGGGGCCTCGCCCG